>NZ_PVWO01000434.1 GCF_003003845.1 Chamaesiphon polymorphus CCALA 037
CCGACCAACTACGCGCCTTGCTGTCGCGCGTCGCTCCGTTCCCGCGAGGAAGAGGAATTCCCGCCTGTCAGTTAAATTCATCAAAAATTTCTTCTGGGTGCATAACAATCTCGAAAAAAAGGCATACTTTGCAGTACGCCTTTTAAATTAATATTAAATTTTTAGATCGATTATTCGCCGACTGGGGCTAGTAAATCGGGTGCTAATGGTAGTTTGTCTTGTGGCTTGGGAGTGACGATCGCTTTACCGTCCTCACCCATGTCTACGATCGAGGTATCGCCGTCTTTGAGACGACCGGAGAGCATTTCTTCCGCGAGGATGTCTTCGAGTAGACGCATAATTGCGCGACGGAGCGGACGCGCACCGTATGCAGGATTGTAACCTTCATCGATCAGACGATCTTTAAATCGATCGGTGACTTCGAGAGTGATACCTTGCTGGGTGAGGCGACTGAAGAGATCTTTGAGCATAATGTCTGCGATCTCTTTGACTTCCGGCTTGGTAAGCTGTTGGAAGACGATAATTTCATCGAGACGGTTGAGGAACTCTGGACGGAAGTAGTTTTTGAGTTCTTCGTTGACCAAGCTGCGAATCCGGTTGTAGGTAGCTTCGGTTTTGTTGTCTGTGAACTCGAATCCAAGACCGCCGCCGCCTTTTTCGATTACTTTAGAACCGACGTTGGAGGTGAGGATGATCAAGGTGTTCTTGAAGTCTACCGTGCGGCCTTTGGCGTCAGTTAAGCGACCATCTTCTAAAATTTGCAGGAGCATATTAAAGATGTCTGGGTGCGCTTTTTCGATTTCATCGAATAAGACGACGGTGTAAGGCTTGCGACGGACGGCTTCTGTCAATTGGCCGCCTTCGCTGTAGCCGACGTAGCCTGGAGGCGAACCGATCAGTTTCGATACGGTGTGGCGTTCCATGTACTCGGACATATCCAACCGGATCATCGAGTCTTCAGAACCGAAGAAGTAGGTAGCCAGAGCTTTGGTCAACTCAGTTTTACCAACCCCAGTCGGGCCGGAGAAGATGAAACTGGCGATCGGACGGTTGGGATTTTTCAAGCCGACGCGAGCGCGACGAATGGCGCGGGAGACCGCCTTGACAGCCTCTTCTTGACCGATCAACCGCTGATGGAGGGTTTCTTCCATATTTAGCAGTTTGACGGACTCAGACTCGGTGAGCTTGCTGACGGGTACGCCAGTCCAAGAAGCGACGATGTGAGCGATGTCTTCTTCGGTGACTTCGGGCATCACGCGCTCTTCTGTCTCGTCGTTAGCCTTTTTGGTTTGAGCGATGCTCTTGATCTCAGCTTTAATTTCGATTTCGCGGTCTTTGAGGGAGCCAGCTTTATCGAAGTCTTGAGAACGGACGGCTTCGTCTTTTTCTTTCAGGACTTTGCGCAATTCTTTATCCAATTCTTTTGCCGCAGCAGGGAGTTGGGAATTGAGTAAGCGGACGCGAGAGCCAGCTTCATCCATCAGATCGATCGCTTTATCTGGTAAGTAGCGATCGGAGATATATCGATCGGCTAGTTTGGCCGCAGCTTCGAGGGCGAGATCGGTGATTTTCAGTTTGTGGTGCTGTTCGTAACGTTCGCGCAAACCGTGGAGGATTTCGATCGTTTCGTCTACACTGGGTTCGCCGACCATTACTGGTTGGAAGCGACGTTCTAGAGCGGCATCGCGTTCGATGTGCTTGCGGTACTCATCTAGAGTCGTCGCACCGATACATTGCAGCTCGCCCCGCGCCAGAGCGGGTTTGAGAATATTTGCAGCATCGATCGCGCCTTCAGCAGCACCCGCACCAATTAAGGTGTGGACTTCATCGATCACCAGGATGACGTTACCCGCTTGGCGGATTTCATCCATGATCTTTTTGAGACGTTCCTCAAATTCACCGCGATATTTGGTACCTGCGACGAGTAAACCGATGTCGAGGGTAACTACGCGCTTGTCTTCGAGGATATCAGGGATATCCTGATTGGCAATCCGTTGTGCCAAACCTTCGGCGATGGCGGTTTTACCGACACCAGGTTCGCCGATCAAGACGGGATTATTTTTCGTCCGGCGACCGAGGATCTGGATCACGCGTTCGATTTCTTTAGCACGACCGACGACGGGATCGAGTTTACCGTCTTGCGCCAACTGAGTGAGGTTGGAACCAAACTCATCGAGCGTCGGAGTTTTGTTACTACCCGGCGATCGAGCACCAGTACCTGCGGTCGCAGTTTCGGAGGTTTCGCCCAGCATCCGAATTACTTGAGTCCGAACTTTAGTTAAGTCCACACCCAAATTTTCGAGGACTCTGGCGGCGACGCCTTCACCTTCGCGGATCAAGCCGAGCAATAAGTGTTCGGTGCCGATATAGTTATGTCCCAATTGACGAGCTTCTTCTAGAGACAACTCTAAAACGCGCTTCGCTCTGGGAGTGAAGGGGATTTCAACGGCGACAAAACCCGAACCACGTCCGATAATTTTCTCAACTTCGATCCTTGCGTCTTTGAGGTTGATCCCCATCGATTTCAAGACCTTTGCTGCGACGCCAGTACCTTCACCAATCAATCCTAAGAGAATTTGTTCGGTACCGACAAAGTTGTGCCCCAGGCGACGTGCTTCTTCCTGGGCCAGCATGATTACTTTAATGGCTTTTTCTGTAAAGCGTTCAAACATGGCTGTTTTCCATCCCCTGCTGCTTGTCCTGTGTCATTAAATCTTAACACAGTAATTTTGACGATTGGGTATAGTAATTTTAAGGATTCGGTTCGGTAATAACTACTATTTTCGATCGGTAGGGGATCGGGCACTACCAAGATACTTCTATAGAGAGATTGCTTTTTTGACTGCCTAGTTTGGCGATCGATATTGTTCGCTATGAACCCGACTTTAAACTACATTGACGATCGAACTCGATCGCATGGCAAAATCCAGCCGCGATCTCTCTTTTGCTCTGAGTGTCTGCCGTTTCGATCTGTCTAGTCACGCTGGGGATCTAGCCGTCGAACGCAAACTTCAGCAATTCGATCGTGTTGCCACCAGACTTAGTTATCGCCAGATCGAGCCGATCTAACGCACAAAATTTAGGGTAGCTGCCTAAATTGCTGCTACCCTAAACTTTGTCAAAACTTCGCGCCCGATCGAGCCGAAAGTTCTACCGATCGGAAATAATTTATTTAAAATTAATCCGGTCTTAGATTACGCCTTAGTGGCGATCGAGATCGTATTGCCCGAGTGTCAAGACCTGTAAACTATCTAGTTACTAACCTTAATAGTCACACTTTGCTTTTGACCGATTTTACCTAATGGTTTTGGTGGTTGCTTGCCGCGCGAGATGACTAACCCGCCCGCATTATTAGTATTGATGGTGATTTGTTTGGTGGCAATCCAATTAAGTTGAGTTCCAGCTTTCAGATTTCCAGTAAATTTAGTAGTGCCATCGATACCGATTTGTGCCCAAGTCGGACGTTGCACGACGATCTCAATCCCTACACCTGCACTGGGTTGAGCTGGTTTAGCCGCAGTTACCGCTGGGATCGCCGCTGGACGCGGCTGGGCAGTGGGTACGAAAGTTGGCAGTGCTGGCGGTTTGATGGCATTATCGATCGCGTATGACGCACACGCCCCCAGGCTGACAATTGCCAGGGTATATCCAAAATAGAGTCGCGTGGGACTCACCCGAATTGGAGCACTAAAACCCGTAGTCTGAAGTTTGGTAATCGGCTCGAAAGTAGTAACTTCTGGCTCCCATTTTGGTACCCGTGCGGCGATAGTTCTACCATCTAAACCCAAGCTATCCCCATACCGTTTGACCATCCCTTTCACAAACACGGATTCGGGGAGCATTTCGATATGCCCTTCTTCGATCGCTTGAATCAAGCGCGGTTGAATTTGCGTGCGTGCGGACACATCCTCGCGGGACATCTGCTTGTGCTCTCGCAATTGGCGGAGGTTAGTCCCAATGTCTTGCAAGATCTCAGTCGGAGTTGGCGGCAACGGAGCCGCTAGTACGGGTTCGATCGATTCGTCTTCAGGTGTTTTAGTGCGAAAATTCTCCAGCAGAGATTCCATACCTGAAAACACGGACAATTTAGACAGTTTGAAAGAGGTAATATGCTTGAACGGTGCCAGTAGAGTCACGACGCTGATTGTGGGGTAGTTGTAAGGGATATCGATCGGGGGTTTAAGTTTTGAGAATCTCGTCCAAATTCGCGCCTTCACCTTATATAAAGGCGAGAATCATTCTACTCGATCCCCGGTAAATTGGAGAGTGTGGATTTCTGTGATTTGCAAATGGCGGTAGGAGCCGATCGGTAACGATCTTGCTCCGTCGATACAAATGTTACCTATTCTGGTACGATGGAGATGAATCACAGGATGTGCTAGTTGTGCGGCAACCCTTCTAATTTGTCGGTTTCGACCCTCAACGAGCACGATTTCGAGCAAAGTGCGATCGGGTTGTTGCTTAATAACGGTTACCCGTGCGGGCAATGTATATCGCCCATCCAAGTCAATGCCGTTGCGCCAAGCAGCTAATGTGGCAGACGTCGGTCTTCCTTGCACCCACACAGCATAGGTTTTACCGATACTATGACGTGGGTGAGTCAACCTAAAGGTCAAATCGCCATCATTGGTAAGCAATAACGCGCCACTAGAATCAATATCTAATCTGCCTACTGGATGAATTCCTTCGCACTCGCGCAGTTGAGGTGGCAGCAGTTCTAACACTGTCGAACGACCTTGGGGGTCGAAACAGGTAGACACTACACCAACTGGTTTATTGAGCAGTAGGTAAATCGGCTCAGGTCGGCTCTGTTCTGCGATTAGTTTACCATCAACTTCGATTCGATCGGTAGTAGGTTCGGCTGTTTGTCCTAATCTAGCTACTTCGCCATTAACTCGCACTCTGCCAGCCAAAATTAGTTGCTCCGCACGCCGACGCGAAGCAATTCCCCATTGGGATAAAATTTTCTGAAGCCGGACGGTCATGATGTGGGAGTTGGGAGTGGGGAGTGGGGAGTTGGACTACAGTATGTACACAAGTCGGCTAGACTTCGTTTGAGGTTGGTTTACCCCCCCCAACCCCCCCTTATAAAGGGGGGGCTTTTGCTCCCTCCCCTTTAT
>NZ_PVWO01000435.1 GCF_003003845.1 Chamaesiphon polymorphus CCALA 037
ACCATATACCGATGCCCAGCCAATCCGATCCGCCAAAACGAAGGCAATCCAACCCGTCAGCAGTAACGCCACCCGATAGCCCAACAGAGCCACAGATGCGCCAGCTCCCACCTCCAAGGTGCTAACGATATCAGTTCGGTAGGCATCAACGGCAATATCCTGGGTGGCACTTAAAAACGCCATCACCACAGCGGTAATCGCAACTAATTGCAGGGCATTATTTCTACCTGCGGTATCTAATCCCGCAATTACCCCCATCTGACTAGCCAAAAACAGAATTGCGACAATTAGCCCAATTTGAGCAGCCAAAATCCAGCCCCGCCGACGTCCCAACAAAGGTAGTCGAAAATAGTCAACTAATGGCGACCAAAGAAATTTGAGCGAATAAGGTAAACCCACTAGACTCAACCAACCGATGGTCTTGACATCAAATCCAGTCTTAGTCAGCCATGCTCTAAAAGCATCATCAGCTAGAGCATACGGTAAACCAGAGGCAAAGCCAAGTAGCAAAATTGCTACCATTTTCCGACTATTAAATACTGCCAAGTACGAGGAAATTGACTTCATGATGCCTTCCTTAATTTAGTTAATTGAATTTGCAGCGAGCGGCTTATTTTTAGGCAATCGATCGAATAGACAATGCTTAGAACAAGCGTAGTTCAAAGAGATCGATCCAAACCAAGTGAGTTAGATAACTAGATCGATCGAGTATCGATCGCCACACCGATCTCAAGGATGTCTAGATTAATTTTTGTTACAATCGATCGATACCATCATTTGTCTGCCCATCTAAATCTATGACTTTCTTTCGCCAAAATGTCGCGCCGTTCCTGATTTTATTAGTCTTTCTCTTTGCCTTAGTAGCTGTAAGCGCGCGCATCTTCTTACCTTCAGATATGTCAGGCCCCGCACCAGTAACGGGAGCTATTTTGATTCAAAGCTTACTAATGTTGCTAAAACTGACTTAATTTAGAGGACTAATTCTGCCAATCCCAAATATTCTACCCCTTCAGGGGTAACGTTGAATCGACAAGGCAGTACTTCCAGACCCTTGGCTACTGCCGTCCGTAGCAATCGACCGTAAACGGGATCGGTAGTATCGCCAGGGGCGAATTTGGTCTTGTCGCCGCGATTGATAAAATAGAGCATCACCGCCCGATATTCGGGCATGACCTCGATTAGTTCGCGTAGGTGCTTTTGACCCCTGGTGGTTTCGGTATCGGGGAAGATGGCTACATCGCCACTCGACCAAGTAGTATTTTTAACTTCTACATAGATCGATCGCGCTCCACCAGACAGCAAAAAGTCGATCCTGCTGCCCCCATCTTGCCCGTAGACTACTTCCGATCGAATCGTTTGATATGTTTCTAGTTCGGGAAATAAATGCTGTTCTAGCGCGATTTTGACAAGCTTATTCGGCAATGCCGTATTGATGCCGACCCATACGCGATCGATTTCAATTGTTTCCCAAGTGTAAGCCAGTTTGCGTTTGGGATTATCGTGAAATGATACCTGCACGGGCGCACCAATTTGACAGACTCCAGTCATCGGGCCAGTATTGGGGCAATGTGCGGTGATGAGTTCGCCTGTGGCTAGCTCGATATCTGCAAAAAATCGCTTGTAGCGTTTGACGAGAATGCCGGAATAGAGCTGAGGATAGGTATAAAGCACGATCTCGACTGCTACCAGCAGCCAACAATAATTATTAGTAACCCAACAACACGCGCGATCTGGATGGCAAGATCGATAGTATCTAAAAATTCACCTAAAATTCAGATGGCGATTGCTGTTTGCCATCTAAAGATAACCGATCGTGCCAGCTTAGTTACCGACACCACTGACTACAATCTAGTTCTTACTCGCTAAATAAGTTTCTAAACGACCCAGATCGATCTCCATTTGCTCTACCAACGGAGCTGTATTTGCGGTTGGTTGTTCCTTGGCTAGTTGTTCGATTTGTTTGGCTAATGCTGTAATACTCACGATGCCTACATTAGCACTGGCACCTTTAATGTAATGAGCTTCATGCGCGATCGCCACTACATCGCGATCGATTACGGCTTGACGCAAATCTGTGATATGAACTTTGACGTCTTCTGCCAGCATGTTGAGCAATTCTAATTCAAATTCGGGGTCATCTTCCGAAACTTGATGTAATTGTTCCCAGTCAATGTCTATGAGATCGTTCATTAGATGTTGCAGTAGTAAATGTAGGCTAACTCCGATCGCTATTTTATCCTTTAGATCGTCACTAGTGGTTAGTGGCTGGTGAATAGTTTGTCGTGGGAGTTATACCTTAAGTCTCCCATCTTTGCCCACATGCCATAACATACTTACTACAAATTCTCACATACTCCAATCCAGCAAGCCTAGACTTCAATTATTGTAAAATTGCGTTTCCATCTAATATGATGGACGAGATACAATGTGTTGCGAACCAGCGCGGCTACCACAAACATATGTCCACTGCGGCTGAAAAAACAAGTTGGCGATGGCAGTTGGAACAACTCCAACAGCAGTTGGGGGAATGGATTGAAGTAAAGTTGAGATCTGACGATCGAGATTTAAATCTCGATATTTTTCCACCCTGGTTGGGGCCATTACTAGTCCAAATTGTGTGGTTGCTCTTAGCTGGATTAGTTCTTTGGATCGGCTATCGCATCATCTATCCCTACTGGCAAAATTGGGTGCGACAAAAAGAGCGATCGCCATCGACTTTAGATAGCTCGCCAATAAAAGTCTACACGGTAGCAGAGTTGCTGGCTCAGTCCCAAAAGTTTCAGCAAGATGGCGACTATACTCAAGCGAGTAGATGGCTATATTTAGCTATGCTGCAAAGATTGAATGATGCTAATTTAATTCCGCATCAATTTAGCCGCACCGATCGCGAATATCTTCAGTTATTAAGTGATGTCCCAGTTGTCAATGTGGGTGAGATCTTAGTATCGCTTCACGAACAACTGCATTTTGGCGATCGCCAGATTTCGAGTGCAGATTTCGAGCGATGTCAACAAGCTTATCGACAGGTCGATCGGGAATTGATAATTGATAATTGATAATTGATAATTGATAACGAACACTACTTGCAATCTATTTTTTTCAAAGTCTTCCACATTCGTGAAAATCCAATACTATTCTCCGACTCATTAGTTAGTAACTAATTATTCATGACAGATTTTAAGAAGTTATTAAAACAGTATTGGCAATTGTTTTTGTTGGGAACGATCGCACTCGTCTTAATTACGATCGTTAGTGCCATGAGTGGGGATGGTAGACAGCCAGGATCGAGTTATAGTATTGCAGCAAATGGTTACAGTGAATGGTATAGCATGATGTCCGAACGTGGGACTAAGATCCAACGGTGGCAACGCTCGTTTCCCCAACTCACACGAGATCCCCAATACCAAGCAGAAACTACGCTCCTGCAAGTCAATCCTCAATTAGAGCGATTGCAACTGAGCGATCTCCAACAAAAGTGGATCGGTGGTGGAAATACACTCGTCATTTTGGGAGTAACGGCACCAGCTTGGGAGATTCCATTTCGATCGGATTTAGAGAGTTCTCAAGGCAATGTGAGAATTGAAACTACGCGGAGATTTAGAGCCGATCTAGCTACAATTGGTCTACCTAAAGATGCTTTTGGCGAGGCAACTTTGAAAGATCGGGCTGGTAGTGTTGTCTATGGATTTAGAATCGGTAAAGGGTCGCTTTATATCGCAACGACATCATATTTAGCAGCCAATGCCTATCAAGATTTTCGACCTAATTATGAATTACTAGCAGAACTAGTTACTAAAGAGCAGGGACGAGTATTAGTAGATGAATATATTCATGGCTATGTCGATCGCAAACCCAAATCGGCAACCAATCCTCAACAAGATGGAACGGAATCGATCGAGAGCGAGACAGAAGGTGATGCTTTAGAATATCTGGCTGGTACGCCTTTAATTGTGGTCTTTATCAATATCTTGCTGGGCATATTAATCTTGGTGTGGCAGCAAAATCGTAGATTTGGCAAAGTTATTATTCCCAAACTGCCAGAAATTGATAATAGCGAAGCATATATCCAAGCACTAGGTGGGGTGCTCCGCCAAGCCAACAGCAGCGAATTCGTAGTCCAAAATATCGGGAGAGCCGAACGTTTGGCTTGGCAACAAAAATTAGGTTTGGGCAAAGAGCGATTGGTAGAACCACAGACACTAATTACCGCCTGGGAAACTCAGACTAAATTACCAACCGAAGATCTCCGCTTTGTTTTACAATTAACCACGACAGCACGACGCCTAACACCTGCCGAATTAACAAGCTGGTTGACAAAAGTCCGCACGATCGATCGGCAGCTTAGGCTTTAGGTTTTAGGCTTTAGGTTTTAGGCTTTAGGTTTTAGGCTTTAGGTAGAAAGCTCGATAGTTTTGGATCTGCGCTTCCCATCTACCTTACTTATTAAGTATTACTTATTACTTATTACTTATTACTTATTACTTTCCCACTCATCCACCCATCCCCACTCCCCACATGACAAACGAAATATTCGATCGACTCGGCAATGCTTTACAAGAAGTTGTATTCGGACAAGAAGAGACGACTAAACAACTTCTCATTGCCCTGCTGACGGGCGGTCATGTTATTTTGGAAGGTGTGCCAGGAACGGGGAAAACGATGCTTGCCAGGGTAATATCGCAACTAATTCAGGCCGATTTTAGGCGAATTCAACTGACTCCAGATATTTTACCCGCAGATATTTTAGGGACGAATATTTTCGATCTCAAGAATCAAGAATTCGTCCTCAAAAAGGGGCCAATTTTTACTCAGATTCTGCTGGCGGACGAGATCAACCGCACCCCACCCAAAACTCAATCGGCATTACTCGAAGCGATGGCGGAAGGGCAAGTTACCCTAGATGGCGAGACGATGGTGTTATCGGAGCTATTTTGGACGCTAGCGACTCAAAACTCTCTCGAATTTGAAGGCACATATCCATTGCCAGAAGCGCAACTCGATCGATTTTTATTCAAACTCATCGTCGATTATCCCGCCGCAGGTGCCGAGCGCGAATTGCTAGCCAGCGCGCGGATGACTCAGCCAGGAGCCAGAGGAGACGCC
>NZ_PVWO01000436.1 GCF_003003845.1 Chamaesiphon polymorphus CCALA 037
CCCCCACCGCATCCTCCAGCTCCTCCCCCACCACGCCTTACCCCTCAACGAAACTGAAGAATGTCTCCTCGACCTTTTCCCCCAAGGAGTCCGCTACGCCCCCAGCATCCAACTCCTCAACCTCGCCCAACAATGGCAACGTCCCCCACTCCAACACCTCTTCGCAGTCCAAAACCCCACCAGCGATCTAGACTTCACCGATATTGAAGTTCCGGTAATCCGCGATCGATTCCAGCCCCATGTAGAAGTAGTCAAACGCCAACAGGCAACCAAAGCCGCCCTCACTGCCGATCGGCTGAGTCGAGCCAACTGCGCCCACTTCGCCTGTCACGGCAGCTTCAACTTCGAGAACCCCCTCACCTCCGCCCTGCTCCTCAGCGGTGGTAAACTCTCCCAGCCGCCGCAAGATCCCGAAAAATCCAGCCGCTACTTGCCAACCCGCGATGGTGGCGCGATCGATCTCGATAACTGCCTGACATTGGGCGAAATCTTCCAACTCGATCTCCGTCAATGTCGCCTAGTTACCCTCTCCGCCTGTGAAACCGGACTCACCGACTTTCGATCGCTGGGAGATGAATACATCGGTTTACCCAGTGGTTTCTTGTACGCAGGCAGCTCCAACGTCGTTAGCTCCTTGTGGGCAGTGAGCGACCTATCGACAACTTTTTTGATGATTAAGTTCTATCAAAACCTCCAGGAAATTGACTCCGTGGCAATAGCCCTGAATCAAGCACAACGCTGGTTGCGCCAAATAACCAAAGCAGAATTGCTAGGATGGATCGCCCAGCTTAATTTAGGTGCTGCTCAGAACTTATTAGTGGAAGGCTGGACTAATACAGTGAGATCGTTAGCAGATAACGTTCATCTGTTTCGATCGCCATATCACTGGGCAGCATTTTGCGCGATCGGGTAATCATCCGAAGCTACAATGGAAATAGAGAAAGCTGTTTGTCAAATTCTTGTACTGCTAATCTGGAGTCGTTTTTCAATGATTGAGTTTGTGGATTATGTGCCGCAATCGGAGGAGTTATACCAAATCTCATTCGCGAATTCTGCTTAATTTCGGAACCCCTAACTTGCTTTACGGCTTAGGAAGATCGATTTTATAGTAAGAAGTCAATGTAAATCGGATTTGGTATTAGAGAGAGATATATCGATCGACATTATCCGCTGGCGGTTGTAATCTAATAGCTCGATCGCGAAATCAGCCTCGGCAGAATCGATTAGCTCGTCAGGAATTTGCCCAAAAATACCTTCAATCTCCTCAATGGTAATTCGATCGAGTTGTCGTTTCCAAGCGTTGGCTGCAATGGGAGCGAGATTTGCGCCGATCTCAAAAGCTCTGGTAGTAGAAATTTCTTCCTCTTCCCACCAACAGGATTCGGTTAATCTGGGCGAATCAAAATCTCGAATTTGTAGCTGCTGTGGCGATAATTTAGTTCCCAAACAATCCCCGTGGTCGAAACTGGGGCACAAATAGTAGCCATTAGCATCGATAGCAATCTCGATATTCTCGTCGTGGCGATCTGTTGCAGACAGCCAACAATCGAACATTAAATATCCAACTAACACGTCTGCTGCATCTTGAGTCCCTTCAATTTGCTGCCAATCGGGTGGCAATCCCACTCGATGAGTTCTAAGTTGTTCGATCGCACTTTGCACGTTATAGCCATCGATATAGTCCTCTGAATAGGCATTGTCATAGTTGGGATCTACCTTAGATAGAAAGCTACGCAAGCTGATAACTTCACGTCCCTGGAAGTTATAGTCAACAGAAATACTACCCTGTAAAACTTTAGCTGTCTCTAGACTCAAAATAGCTAGTTCTGTTCGCGCTACTGGTAAACCTATTAACTTTCCAAGTTCGCAGGCAACTTTTTCGCGCCAATCCATTCGTACTCTTACTGGTGAAGAGCTAAACGGAAATGCTGATTTAAACAGGCACCGTCCCAATTGTGTTTTGTTTACCCAATATTTAATAAATCGTCCATCATCTTCATCGTCGATTTGGATATCGTCTCTTAATTCAAGCCGATAGTTAGGAAATTTAGACCTTACCATATAAATCCCCAATCGGCTGGTAAACTGGGGTAGAGAAAGGAAGAAAACCTTTACAGGTTGCAGAACAAATTATCTTATGACGAGTATAAATTGCCCCTAGATTGATTCGTTCGATCGCCAGATTTAGCAACCCTGAATTCTCGTTATCCATCGCAACGATATAACCGGGCAAAAGCCCTAAAGTTAAATTGGTGGCTATATGAATAGCTTCTTTACCTCGAACAGCTATTTTATCTCCAGATTTTAACGTACTTAATGTCGATTTTAGTTCTGGCAATAGATGCAATTCTCTCAAGCCAAAATAGAAGTAATAACAGCCATCGGAGTCTGGATCGATCTCTGGAAATACATCAAAACTATCAGTTTGTTTGTAGCCACCACTACGGGCGACATAGGCGATCGGGTCGAGTAAATCCGCACTCAATCCCAGATGGGGGAGGTGCTGGGGCATTTCTTCAGGACGATCTAATGGCATCCGCCGACTAAAATCGCCAGGAATTTCGCGAGTTACATCGATGCGATCTAGTGGTGATAAGCTAAAGTAATTATGGAAGATCGAACTATTAATTATTGCTTGGATCGCTCCTTTAACGTTGCCGCTGCGATAACCACTTTCATCCCAAATTAATTTTCTTGCAGGCACCCATAAATTATCATTAACTTGGCAGCCCATGAATAAACCTGTTATTCGCTGTGTTGTAGCGATCGAATGCTCTGAAGTTTGAAGAGTATCTAATGATTTGATTGGCATATTTATTTCATATACTCATAATTTATATACATATTATTATAATCAACATTATCTGTGGTTGAAATTAATTATTTCGCAGAGCCGATCTATTTTGTCGTTATCTGGGGAGATAAGATCGCCATAGCGTAAAGCAATTTTATTACAATCTTTGCGCTGTTGTAGTGTCCTGAGTCCGGCGAGTACGATATCTAATTCCTGCTCAGTAAATTGATGGACGTTCGAGCTAACGCTCTGCCATTCATTATCGAACTCATCATAAAGTTCGACTCGTTCGCGTGTCGGCTCTGTCGAATCGACCTCACTTTGACGCACTATATCAACTACGCAAGTTTCTACTCGAACCTGATAAGTTTTAGATGCGGTTGAAATTGAATGGGTAACACCACTCTCATTTTCGATGAACTTCTCTATTTGTTTTTTCAGTGCGAAAATTTCTGACTCATTATCGATCGTGGGTAAGTCGATCCAATAATCCGCGCGAACTCGGTATTTATAATTAGATTGGTTCATACAGTTGAGAATTGATGGTTGACAGTTGCGATAGCGAAGCGCTGCCTTGGCAGGTCGCTTCTTTAATTGTTAGAGATCGATATTATCTGGATCGGCAAACAAGGGATCGCATTCGTTGTCTTCCCACAGGCATTCGCGACATTCAAAGGTCGCTTTCCAGACGCGATCTAGATCGGTAATAGCATACCAAATGGGTGATATTTTCGCTTCACGATGACAATATGGGCACAAAGCTCGAATTTTATTCATCCAATTATCGGAATGAATTAAATCATTATTTTTCATATTTCAATCACCTACCTCTTCATCAAAACTTCAATGATTTCCACTGCCCGATCTATCGGCATAAATACTCGCATCCGATAGTCAAACATCTCGCGGAAACATCCCAGCGATTCTAAATAATCCAGATCGCCGCGATCGTATACATTGGCAATTTCCAAGCGATGGCTGCCTTTGATATAGTTGCGCTGCAACTTCCAATTACCGAACTCGTGAGTGCCATTATCCTCCCAAACAATTTGATAGATCGTCTCGGCAGTGAGATATTCGTTGCCGTTAATCCCAAACTTAGTTAGTACGCTAGCAATGTCCACTTTCTCGATCGCCCGTCCGAGCAATACCCGCCCATCATTAGTTTGCAATCGATACACTCGCGGTGATTCGATCGGTAACTTATTCCAATGGGGCAGAAGTAAACCACATATCAAATAGAACCGATCTCTAACCATTTCGGGTGCGGTGCGAATTGCTAGATTCCAGGTACGCCAGAATTGGCTATCTGCCTCCGTCGCTTCCCATTTTGACTCGAACTTAGGCCGATCTATGCGCTCGTAATGGCCACTACTCACGGGGTGACAGATTTTGAGTACGTCAACGACCTTACCCGTTCGGTTGACGCGGCTATCATCTTCCTTCGCAATAGCCACTGCGCCAGTCTTCTTGTGGCGGTAGGCACTATAACCGCTCAGCAAGTTCTGGTAAGCCTCATTTTGTTGGTTGAGATAGGGTTTGGTGAATTTATCGATCGTCTGACAGACAGTTTCCGCACCCTCTTGAGTGGCGATCGTTTGGGACTCGACGATCTCGAAGCCGCCATCGGCTTGGAGGGTTTCGATACCGCGATCGTAGGTGCCGTTGGCTTTAGCCAGTGCGATATTCCGGCTCATCCGCGCCTCGAACTCTTTGAATACCAAATTCTGAGTATCGATTTCCAGCGCGAGTAAGCGATTGAGAAACCGATTGACGGGGGGCATTTTATTAGTGGAAATCGCCCCAGTTTCGCCACCGATCTCCAATCCCGTCATCCGCTCGAATTCGGCACATTTTAAGTCGGGAATGCGATCGCGGTAGATGTCGTTAATTAGGGCTTCGAGAGCTGATCTGGCATATTGACTGGCGAAGTTATTGAGATCCTCATCGAACAGTCCATTATTAGCCGTATCTCGTTGTCCCTTAGAAATCGCTCCCAACTGTCCCAGTCGTGCGGCGATCGTGGCGGTAAATCTAACCTCCCCATTGACATTGGTAGATAGTAAGATGACCTCTGGGGGCTGCTTCTGGTGGCTGCGGTGCGTCCGTCCGAATCCTTGGACTGCGGCAATTGCTTGGAACCCAGCTTCGAGGAGATAATGCCGTCGCAAGCGGGTATTGATGCAATTGACATCGGCATGATAGGAGCGACCAGTATTATCACATACAAATATGCTAAAACTGTTTTATGAAAAAGAGTTTTTTGCTGTGCATGTATTCCACAACAA
>NZ_PVWO01000437.1 GCF_003003845.1 Chamaesiphon polymorphus CCALA 037
GTAGGGGGCGGCGGTAAGACAGGGAGTGAACAAAGGAAGCTAGCGCACTCTTGGCAACTTGCGATTATTCTGGCCTAAATACAAGTACGAGTCATTAACTCGGTGGCTAATGACTCGTAACCTGGGGATCGTGCAGGGGATTATTCTTCGGTAGTGGTCGGACGGATTTGCTCTAACTCATGACATTCGTCAGAGACGAGCGGGTCGGTATTACCGCGATAGACAGAGGCTAATTTCTGGCTGATCGAAGCGATACTTTCGAGTCGAACCATTTCTTCCCACGCTGAGACCTCATCTTCTTCATCGGTCTCATAGCGGATCGTAACTAAATCGCCTTCGATATCGGTAATGCGCGCACGTTCGATCCACCGTTGTTGATCTCGCAAGAAAATACACACTTCCCGACCATCTTCACACATTTGATAAATCTTGCGGTGTAACATGGCTTACTCTCCTAAACAAATAAATCTGGCAGTGGAATGAGAA
The DNA here is from genome assembly GCF_003003845.1 of Chamaesiphon polymorphus CCALA 037. Classification (GTDB taxonomy): domain Bacteria; phylum Cyanobacteriota; class Cyanobacteriia; order Cyanobacteriales; family Chamaesiphonaceae; genus Chamaesiphon; species Chamaesiphon polymorphus. The sequence goes on from NZ_PVWO01000437.1 coordinate 487, forward strand.
TCTAGTCAGTCAGATTACTGGCGAGCTTGACTAGAGTAGCGTTCCCAAAATTAACTAGAAGCAATCGGTTTAGTTGAGGAACTTCATGCGGGCATTCAACCAAGAGGTGAGGATTGAATTTGTCGATGCTCTGGGGAAAATGAGTCGATATGAACTTGAGACAAAAGTCGAATCTGCCATTACTACTGGTGATAGTTCGCCTGCTTACATAGACTGTGACGACTCGATCGATATTATCGATCGTCGATCGTGTAGCCTATATAACTATAATACCCGTTTGCTCGTCTCTTTGCCTAAAACTTAGCGGCCAGTGAGCGGGGATTTGGAGATCTGCTTTTAAAGTGCCTCGATGCCTTGCCTAGTGCCAGATTTATACCACATACTCCCTAATAATCATATGTTTACCGTCACTAAACAGTCCCAGAGCGAACCTGTCTACGTCTTAAATGATACCGAAAGTCAGAGTTCTCTAACTATTTTCCCCGATCGCGGGGGGATTGCAACTAGTTGGCGGGTGGGCGATCGCGAGTTAATGTACTTAGATGCCGAGCGGTTTACCGATCCGAGTCTGAGCGTGCGGGGTGGATTTCCGATTTTATTTCCGATTTGTGGCAATTTGCCAGATAATGCTTATTCCATTGACGGCAAGCAGTACTCGCTCAAGCAACATGGTTTCGCGCGGGAGATGCCGTGGCAAGTCACTCACCAAGCTAGTACCGCCGATGCTAGTCTGACGATAACGTTAGAGAGTACTGATGCCACGCGCCAAGTGTATCCATTTGACTTTAGCGTCAGCTTTACCTATCGAATTCGCGGCAACGAGCTAGTCATCGACCAAACCTATACCAACAAATCGGCGACCCCGATGCCCTTTAGTAGTGGCTTACACCCCTATTTTGCCGCTCCCAACAAAGAGCATCTAACCTTTGAGATTGGAGCCGACAGTTATCAAGAAAAGCAAACGGGTGAAGTTCATCCCTTTGCGGGCAAGTTTGATTTTAGCCAAGCGGAGATCGATGCGGCATTTACCAACGTAGATAGCAACGTCTCTACCGCATCGGATGCTGGGCAAAATTTAAAGCTGACGATGACATCGAGCGACCAGTATCGGACGATCGTGTTTTGGACTGTGGCGGGCAAAGACTTTTACTGTCTCGAACCTTGGACTGGCCCTCGCAACAGTTTAAACACAGGTGTCGATCTGCTGCATGTGGCTCCAGGAGAGACTATGACTACCAATATTACCTTTACTGCGGAATTTACCTAAAATAAGGGTTGCGTAAATTCAGATCTACATGCTATCTTAGTAAAGGTCTGAATTACTTCAGGCGCAAATGGGACGCTAGCTCAGTGGTAGAGCATTCGGCTTTTAACCGACTGGCCCCGAGTTCGACCCTCGGGCGTCCCATATCCAAGACCAAAAATCGATCGAGTCAGCAATTTATCTGGCTCGATCGATTTTTTTGGCACTAAACCGCATAAAACCAGACACCACTGCGATTTTCCACTAATTTTATTGGCAGGGAGTATCGATACTCACAGATATTTGGTAAAGTATCCTTAGTTAAAAGTAAAAAATCGTTAAATTAACGCTCGACGAGCGAATTAATCTTAAAGATTTAAATTATAGGAGGAATTTCTAATGGCACTCGTCCCAATGCGGCTCATGCTGGATCACGCGGCTGAAAACGGCTACGGTATCCCAGCATACAACGTTAACAACATGGAGCAGATCCAAGCAATCATGCAGGCTGCTAACGAAACTGATAGCCCCGTGATTTTACAAGCATCTCGCGGCGCGAGAAGCTATGCTGGTGAAGCATTCCTGCGTCACCTAGTTTTAGCCGCAGTGGAAACCTACCCCAACATTCCCATTGCCATGCACCAAGATCATGGCAACAGTGCTGCAACTTGCTACTCGGCAATGAAACAGGGCTTTACCAGCGTCATGATGGATGGTTCCTTAGAAGCTGATGCCAAAACTCCAGCAAGTTTTGAATATAACGTTGATATTACCCGCAAAGTCGTCGAAGTCGCTCACGCGATCGGCGTTAGTGTAGAAGGCGAACTCGGTTGCTTGGGTTCTTTAGAAACTGGTATGGGTGAAGCTGAAGACGGACACGGTTTTGAAGGAGCTTTGTCTCACGACCAACTCCTCACCGACCCCGATGAAGCAGTACAATTTGTTGAAGCTACTGGCGTAGATGCGCTCGCAGTTGCGATCGGTACCAGCCACGGTGCTTACAAATTCACTCGCAAACCTACTGGTGAAATCTTGGCTATCAGCCGGATTGAAGAAATCCACAACAAACTCCCTAACACTCACCTCGTCATGCACGGTTCTTCTTCGGTACCCGAAGATTTACTCGCACTGATCAACCAGTACGGTGGTAAAATTCCTGAAACTTACGGTGTACCTTTAGAAGAAATCCAAAAAGGTATCAAATGCGGCGTTCGTAAAGTCAACATCGACACCGACAACCGTTTGGCAATCACCGCAGCAGTGCGCGAAGCTCTCTTCAGCAAACCTGAAGAATTCGATCCTCGCCACTTCCTGAAACCCTCGATCAAGTACATGCAAAAAGTATGTGCCGAGCGTTACACCGCTTTCTGGTGTGCTGGACAAGGTAGCAAAATCAAAACTGCTTCGCTCGAAGAGTTTGCAGCTAAATATGCTAAAGGTGTTTACCCAGCTCCTAAAGTTAAAGTTGGCGTCTAATTCTAATTAGTTAAATTAGGTTAGCAACATAAACCCGACTTCTAGACAGAAGTCGGGTTTATTGCATTGTAAAGGAGAATATGACTACACGACTAATACAGAGGCGCGCGTGCGGGTAGTGGTTAGTGAAGCAAATGGTTTAACTTCACCGTTAAATATCTCTACTAAAATTCGCTTTTTGGATGTAATTTTACCAGCACATAGTTCGTTCGAGCATGAAGTAACTGCTGATGAGTCGGTGTTTATATTAGCTGTGAAGGGATCTGGATTTATTGGCGATCGACAGGATGCGATCGAAGCTAATCGAGCGGCTTTATTTACACCTGAAGGTAATAATATTTATGCAAAAGCTGGATCTGAAGGTTTGCAGTATGTGCTTTGCATCAGTCAGTAATTTACTTTCTAGTGAATTTCTCAACATACTTACATAAAAGTAAGTACTTCCCAAAAAGTAATTAATAAGTATACCGTTGTAATTGAGTCAAATGCAAATTTACAGTGTAGGGCAAATAGCATGTCATCATTAACTGGAAAAGTCGCAATAGTTACCGCTTCATCGCGGGGAATCGGTCGATCGATCGCCTTGCGATTGGGACGAGATGGGGCAGCGGTAGTGGTTAACTATGTTGCTTCGCCAGAAAAAGCCGAAGCTGTAGTCACAGAAATTATTGCCAATGGCGGACGCGCGATCGCGATTCAGGGCAATGTGGCAGATCGAGCCGATGTAACTCGATTATTTGACGAGACAGAACAGCAATTAGGCGCGATCGATATTGTCGTCAATGTGGCTGGGGTATCGGTGTTTAAACCCCATGTGGAGTTGACTGACGATGACTTTGACAAGATATTTTCGGTCAATACCAAAGGTGCAATGTACGTGTTGCAAGCAGCCGCTACCCGCGTTAAAGATGGCGGACGGATCGTGCAGTTTTCAACAGGTGGAACGAAGATGCCACTCCCTGCGGCTGGACTCTATGCGGCAAGTAAGGCAGCAGGCGAACAATTTGCTTTTGCTTTAGCCAAAGAAATCGGGCATCGCCAGGTGACTGTGAATCTAGTTTCGCCTGGAGTTACCGATACAGATGGGTTGATTATGCCCCAGGAAGCAATCGACCATCTCATTACCCAAACACCGCTCGGACGATTGGGAAAACCACAGGATATCGCCGATGTGGTGGCATTCTTAGTAAACGACGATGCTCACTGGATGACCGGACAAAATTTGCAAGTCAATGGCGGCATTTTGTAGTTAATGTCAGTTTCTGCTCACGGAGACGCTACGCGAACGGGTTAAGGATATTTGCTCCGTTCCAGCACCGCAGTCGATGACTAACTTGAAGTTAGTCGACCGATCGACAATCCTTTTACAAATCGATCGTAAAAGGCGGACTTTGCCTTCCGAGTGGTGATTTTAATTGCTGTCCTAATCCATACCACTAATTCACAATTACAAATAAAATTTCATGGTAAATATTGCAATTATCTACTTTTCAGGAACCGGACATACCCATTTAATGGCAGAATCGATCGCCGCAGGTGTCCAAACAATTTCCGACACAAAAGTCCAATTACTCCGGATTACTGGCGAACAAATTATTAATGGCCGCTGGAAAGATGAAGTAATGATGGCTAGCTTAAATAGTGCGGATGCTATTATTTTTGGTTCGCCGACTTATATGGGTGGAGTTGCCGCGCAATTCAAAGCATTTGTGGACGGTGCTAGCAGTGTCTGGGTGCAACAGCTATGGAAAGATAAGATTGCAGGCGGTTTCACCCATTCTGGCGGTCTGAGTGGCGATAAACAAGGGACGCTAATTTATTTAGCAATTAATGCCGCTCAACATGCAATGATTTGGGTGGGTGGGGGT
>NZ_PVWO01000050.1 GCF_003003845.1 Chamaesiphon polymorphus CCALA 037
TGGCTTTGATTCGCTGTTCATTGTTTTTCTTCGATCTTACTCTCGATCGCCATATCATACATCAATTCAGCAACGCCGAAAATTGGACATTCGATTATAAAATTGATTTGCTAGCTTTACATTTATGATATTCGTTGGCGTAGCCTACCGTAGGTAATCGCAAATCAAATCTGTGTTGGTGGGCAAACATTATGATGTTATCGATCTTAGTGCTAATTTTGCCAAACCTATCGCTATTCTTAAAGTTGAGCTAAAATAGGGTATATCTTTAAATGGCGGAGATACCATCATGGAGCAAGCACTCCTGGAACAAATTCAGCGATTACCTGAGTCGGTTCAGCAAGAAGCTTTGCAATATCTTGAAGATTTAGTTGCCAAGCATACTCGATCGACAGAAACACACACCAAAATTAGTCGTAAAGATGCTTTTGGCATCTGGAAAGGACAAGTATGGATGGCAGATGATTTTAATGCGCCATTGGAAGATCTACAGGAATATATGTAATGGCACGCTATTTACTCGATACTCATGTATTTCTGTGGCTAATTCAAGACGATCCACAGTTGAGCGATCGAGCAAAGGAAGTCATAGCTAATAATGAGAGTCAGCTTAATTTTAGCGTGGTAAGTATTTGGGAAATTGTAATTAAGCTGAATATTGGTAAGTTAAAAATCGGTCATAAGATCGAGGATATCTATACACTTTTAGCTCAGACAGAGATTGAAGTTATGCCGATCGAATCCTCCGATCTGGAAAGATATTTATCATTACCACTTTATCATCGCGATCCTTTTGACAGACTCATTATTTCTCAAGCGATCGATCGAGATTTAATTCTCATGAGTGCCGATGCTGCTTTTGAGCCTTATCCAGTGCAGAGACTATGGTAATCGATCGATCTCGTAGAAAAACTCGATCGAGAGTAAGGTCGATCGAGTACCCAATCCGCTAGTTGAAAATTGGACTATCGATTAGCAAATCCATTAGCTAGCTTTGCATTTATGATATTCGATCGCAAACTAAATCTATGTTACTGGGCAAATATTCTGATGTTGTCGATTTATTTTAGTACTAACTTTGCCCACCCTACCCCTAGCTAATTATCGATCACCTCTCCATGAGTATTTATACTCACTGCAAAAGTGTTACGATCCCGATCTGAATTAATAGCAAATGTTGTTAACTTCTGGGTCATTTCAGGGGAATCCTAGAAGTATATTGCTCAAAACTGGCTTAAATTGAGGTATGAGGCTATGTTGATTTCTAAAACTGTTAAGATAAATCAAACCGACAATCGGGTGGAGTCCGTTTCCTGCGGAGAATGCAAAGGCAATAAAAATCACAAGATTTTAGTATCAGCAGAAATGGCACAAGATGAAGATAGTTGCTTCGATTATCAAGTTATTCAATGCTTGGGTTGTAACCGCATATCGTTCCGACATGCGCTTTATGAGTACACTCAATATCAAGCAACTTCTGAAAAAATTTATCCCGATCCAAAACAACGATTACCGATTGAGGGTATCAATTTACTGAAGCCTTATATTCAAAGTATCTATAAAGAGACACTTAAAACGATAAATAACAATCAAGTAATTCTCTTCGGCACAGGTATTCGCACTATTTTAGAAGCAATTACACAAGAGCAAAAGACTCCCGGCATTGATTTGAACGAAAAAATTAATAATCTTGTAAAGCAAGGTTTAGTAACTCAAAAGGATGTTGGTGCTCTTCACGATCTTAGACGGATTGGAAACGAAGCTACTCACTCTATCACACCATCTTCGCCTAAAGAAATCAAAGTTGCAATGGATGTAATCGAACATTTATTGCAGAGAATTTATATACTTCCTCATAACGTAAAAGAAAATCTGTCATCACCTCTAAAAAACAAGCCAAACACAAAATAAATCAAGAGAACAGATAGTAAGATAAAAAGTAGGTAATACTTACTTTTTATTTTGCAAAATACTCGGTTCAGTAAAAATCCCAATAAATCAACGTCGAAACAATATTTTATAAGCCACAAACGATCCTAACGCAATCAATCTCCAATCCCACTTTTTAGCATCATTAGATTTGTTTTGTACGCATCCACTCCAGCCACATCCTGATTGTGCCATTCGTCTTTGAGTATTTAGGTAATCTTCTCTTTTGCGACACTCTGCATATAATAAAGAACTATTTCTAGCCGCATCGCACATAGCCGCAGATGCTGATATAGGTTTTTCTACGTACATACTCGACGCAGTTATAAAAGTACTAAAAATCAATGATAGTAGAAGTTTATTTTTAAGCATATATAATTTTTGTCACAATCGAAATGACAGTAGTAACCAGCTACAACTTTATCCTGCTGAATCTACGACATATCAGGACGTTTTCGTATTGAAATTCAGCAACATAGCTAGGTTTTGCATTGAGATCGGCAACAATTTCGATCGCTGACACGCCAACAACACTCTGCCAAATCCCTAAACATTTATATCAGAGGGCAAACTTTTGTATCGGGGGGCACCCGATCGACTGGGATCGATCGACAATATAGGGCGAAGTAGAATACCCATGCTGTCCTTAAAAACTGGCATCGGCTACTCGAACACCTTTAAAAGCGATCGATCCTACGCATGAATACCATCCAACCACCCAGCAAACAAGGACTATACGATCCGCAACACGAACATGATGCTTGTGGAGTCGGTTTTATCGTGCATCAGAAAGGGGAAAAATCTCACGAGATCGTCACCGATGCTTTGACGATTTTAGAAAACCTCGAACATCGCGGCGCGTGCGGCTGTGAGGCGAATACAGGCGATGGGGCGGGGATCTTGATGCAGATTCCCCACAAGTTTTTACAGCGGGTGACGGCGCAATTGGGCTTTAGTTTACCCGCAGTGGGGCAGTATGCAGTAGGGATGCTCTACAGTTCGCCAGATGCCGAGCGGCGCGCTCGGAGTAGAGCGGTATTCGAGCGGGTAGTTGCTGAGGCGGGGCAAAAAGTCATCGGTTGGCGGGATGTGCCGACGGATAATGCGACTTTGGGCGAGACGGCGCAAGCTAGCGAACCGTTTATGCAGCAGGTATTTATCGAGCGGAGTCCGGCGGTGGCGGATGAGTTGGCGTTCGAGCGGAAGTTGTTGATGATTCGCAAGCAGTCGCACACGGCGATTAGATCGATCGATATCGACGCTCATTGGTATTTTTCGAGTCTGTCTTGTCGGACGATCGTGTATAAGGGGATGTTGATGACGATGCAGGTGGGGGCGTATTTCCCCGACTTGCGGGAGCCGGATGTGGAAAGTGCGCTGGCGTTGGTGCATTCGCGGTTTAGTACGAATACTTTCCCCAGTTGGGAGCGGGCGCATCCCTATCGTTACATCGCCCATAATGGCGAGATTAATACGCTGCGCGGCAATATTAACTGGATGCAGGCGCGACAATCTTTGTTTGCGTCGGAATTGTTTGGCGAGGATATTAAGGCGATTCAACCCGTAATTAATGTCGATGGGAGTGACTCGCTGATTTTTGATAATGCCCTGGAATTGTTGGTGTTGTCGGGTCGATCGCTGCCTCATGCGATGATGATGATGGTGCCCGAACCGTGGACGGCGCATGAGTCGATGAGTGCTGAGAAGAAGGCGTTTTATGAGTACCATTCTTGCTTGATGGAGCCGTGGGATGGCCCCGCGTCGATCGTGTTTACGGATGGAAATACAATTGGGGCATTGCTCGATCGCAATGGTTTGCGTCCATCTAGATATTATGTGACGAAGGACGATCGAGTAATTATGGCTTCGGAGGCGGGGGTACTGCCGATTCCGCCGGAAAATATCGCTAGTAAGGGACGGTTGCAACCAGGGCGGATGTTCTTGGTGGATATGCAGGCGGGGCGAATCGTAGCGGATGAGGAAATCAAGCAACAGATTGTCAGTCAGCAGCCTTATCAGCAGTGGCTCGACGAGCATTTGGTGAAGTTGGAGGATCTCGGCATCGCGCCTACTCCCACTCCCCACAGACATCCAGGTGAATTGGAGTTTTTACATCCTGTCACTCTGGTTCAAAAACAGATGGCATTTGGGTATACGTTTGAAGAGTTGCGGTTGTTAATGACTCCGATGGCGCGGGATGGGGTTGAGGCTACAGGTTCGATGGGGACGGATACACCATTGGCAGTGTTGTCCGATCGACCAAAATTACTCTACGATTATTTCCAACAATTATTCGCGCAAGTTACTAATCCACCGATCGATTCGATTCGCGAAGAAATCGTTACTTCTGCCCAAACGACGATTGGCTCCGAACGAAATTTACTTAAACCAGAACCCGAAAGCTGTCATTTAATTTCGCTCAAATCGCCGATTTTGAGCAATGATGAATTTGCCAAATTAAAGCATGTGAATGACGGTGGATTTCGATCTGTCACCATTCCGATGCTGTTTAACCCCAAAGATGGGGTCAAGGGGATGGAATCAGCCTTGGATGCGATTTTTGCCCATGCAGATAAAGCGATCGAAGATGGGATTAGCATCCTAATTTTGAGCGATCGAGGTGTCGATCCAAATAATGCCCCAATTCCAGCATTACTTGCTGTTTCCGGCTTACACCATCATCTAATTCGCACGGGTACTCGCACGCGCGTCGGATTAGTACTAGAATCTGGCGAACCGCGTGAAGTCCATCACTTTGCAACGTTAATTGGTTATGGTTGTGGAGCAATTAATCCTTACATGGCATTTGCGACGATCGAGGATTTAATTAACCAGAAAATCTTACTCAATGTCGATTATCCTACTGCTGTTAAAAACTATATTAAAGCGGCAACAAAAGGTGTAACTAAAGTTGCGTCTAAAATCGGTATTTCCACGATTCAAAGTTATCGTGGTGCCCAGATTTTTGAAGCAGTCGGCTTGAACCGAGCCACGATCGATAAATACTTCAGCCGCACCGCTTCGCGGATTGAAGGTGCCGACGTTGGTGTTATCGCCCAAGAAGCGATCGTCCGCCACACTCACGCCTTCCCCGATCGACCAGCCAAAGGTGCTACGCTCGATGTCGGCGGTGATTATCAGTGGCGTAAAGATGGTGAAGAACACCTATTCAGCCCCGAAAGTATTCACCTCTTGCAACAGGCGGCGCGGACGGGTAAATATGACATTTATCAGAAATACGCCAAGCTAATTAACGAGCAGGATAAAAAGCATTTCACCCTGCGCGGATTGCTCGATTTTAAACCGCAACAAGCAATTCCAATTGAAGAAGTAGAACCGATCGAAGCCATCCTCAAACGCTTTAAAACAGGGGCAATGAGCTATGGTTCGATCTCGCAAGAAGCCCATGAGTCACTCGCGATCGCGATGAACCGGATCGGTGGTAAATCTAATACAGGCGAAGGCGGCGAAGCTCCCGAACGTTACACCTGGACGAACGAACTAGGCGACTCCAAAAATAGCGGCATCAAACAAGTAGCCTCTGGACGATTTGGCGTTACTAGCTTGTACCTTTCCCAAGCCAAGGAAATCCAAATCAAAATGGCTCAGGGCGCGAAACCGGGCGAAGGCGGACAACTCCCTGGCTCGAAAGTTTATCCCTGGATTGCCAAAGTGCGCCACTCCACCCCAGGCGTAGGCTTGATCTCACCCCCACCGCACCACGATATTTACTCGATCGAAGATCTCGCCGAACTGATCCACGATCTCAAAAATGCCAATCGGGAAGCGCGGATTAACGTCAAACTAGTATCCGAAGTCGGCGTAGGTACGATCGCCGCAGGTGTCGCTAAAGCTCACGCCGACGTAGTATTAATCTCCGGCTTCGATGGCGGTACCGGAGCATCGCCCCAAACCTCAATTAAACACGCTGGACTCCCTTGGGAACTGGGCTTAGCCGAAACTCATCAAACCCTCGTCCTCAATAACCTCCGCAGCCGGATCGTCGTCGAAACTGACGGACAACTCAAAACCGGACGGGACATCGCCATAGCAGCCCTGCTAGGTGCCGAAGAATTCGGATTCTCCACCGCGCCACTCGTCACCCTCGGCTGTATTATGATGCGCGTCTGCCATCTGAATACCTGTCCCGCTGGCATCGCCACCCAAAACCCCGATCTCCGAGCCACCTATACCGGAGATCCCGCCCACACCGTCAACTTCATGCGTTTTGTCGCCCAAGACTTACGGGAAATCATGGCATCCCTCGGCTTCCGCACCCTTAACGAAATGGTGGGGCGCACCGATGTCTTAGAATCCAAACAAGCGATCGCGCATTGGAAAGCCAAAAACATCGACCTCTCCAACCTGCTCTATCAGCCGGAAGTCGGCGATGATGTCGGGCGTTACTGTCAGATTCCGCAAGATCATGGCTTGGATAAATCCCTAGATCTTACCAAGTTACTAGATCTGTGTAAGGCGGCGATCGACAATGGCACAGCAGTTAAAGCCACACTCCCCATCACCAACGTCAACCGCGCCGTCGGTACGATCCTCGGTAACGAAATTACCAAAAACCACTGGTATGGACTCCCTGAAGATACCGTTCACCTCCACTTCCAAGGTAGTGCCGGACAAAGCTTCGGCGCATTTATCCCCCAAGGAGTCACCCTCGAACTCGAAGGCGATGCCAACGACTACATCGGCAAAGGACTCAGCGGCGGTAAAATCATCCTCTATCCCTCACCCAAATCCACCTTCATCGCCGCCGAAAACGTCATCGTCGGCAACGTCGCCCTCTACGGAGCCACCAGCGGCGAAATTTACATCAACGGCATGGCTGGCGAACGCTTCTGCGTCCGCAACTCTGGTGTCAGTGCGATCGTGGAATCGATCGGCGATCACGGCTGCGAATACATGACAGGCGGACAAGTCATCGTATTAGGTAAAACCGGACGCAATTTCGCAGCGGGGATGAGTGGCGGTGTTGCCTATATCCTCGACGAGCAGGGTGATTTCCCGACGCGCTGCAATACGCAGATGGTGGGATTGGAAACGCTGACGGATGCTGAGGAGATAGCGAAGTTGAAGGGTTCGATCGAGAAACACGCTGAATATACCAAGAGTCAGAAAGCGATCGCAGTGCTAGCTAATTGGGATAATCTGGTGCCGAAGTTTGTGAAGGTGATGCCGCGTGACTATAAACGGGTGTTGCAAGCGATTCAGAATGCGCTGGCTTCGGGGTTGAGTGGTGATGATGCGCTAGATGCTGCGTTTGAGGAAAATTCTCGCGATGTGGCGCGAATTGGGGGGAGTTAGATCGATTGAGTGAAGCGGTGCTAATAGAACACTCTATCAGCACCGCTCCGTGTTCCGTCACCCTTTTAGGCTGTTAGAGATGTGAGTAATCCTCTTTGAGCGAGTTCAAGAACAACAACGCCATAGCAGCCGCGATATGCAGCCTCTTTACGTCCAACTTCAGCAGGCTTACTATTATTGTCCTTGTGTTCCTGTTGCACGATACGTGCCATTTCCTCGTGAGTAGCTTTAAGCAATTCATGAGGGTTCATTAACCACTCAAATTTGCCCTCACTCCAAGCTTGAGGAGATATATTAGCACGAAATGCTGCAAGGATTGGATAGAGCCAGCCTAAAGCTACTTCTCCTTCAATCTTTCCACCTGAAAAATATGCAGGTCTCTTTTTATTTTCTTTAGAACCACTACGATTATTCTTCTTTGTGTTCTTTGCTTTATATCTTCCGAAAGAAAGAGCTACGAATTGCTGGATTTCATCAGTCAAGACAAGAATATCATGTAAGTGAGGAACAATTATCTCGAAATTTTTTTGCTCCTTTGAATCTTCTTTGAAAGCCTCTAAAACAATTTTTGGATGTCCAAATAAGGCATTTGGATGGCTTTTGCGATCGGGGAATTTTTTTAGATCTAACATAGCAATGTAAGTCAAGATCTGTAGAATGTCGATCTCACCCGTATCACCTTGTCTGTAAGCAATTTGATCGGAGCCTCGTTTTCCACTTAAAGATTGCCTGATACTCTCAAATGTTCCTTTTAGGTTCTCTAAGCTAGGATCGTCAACTTGCATTGAGCGATTGAGACCCTCTGCAATCTCAGATATAGCCTGTGATAAATCTAACAACTCAAATACCGTTTGTCAAGTAAGTGGTTACGCAAAATTAATTACACAACGATTTTCGATTCTCCACTGAGAGGCGTAGTTGACACGAATCCATAGTGCTGGAACTAGAAAAAATGACTTTATCAACTGTGAATGATGCTTTCGATCTTGAGATCGAGCAGCTTTAGTCTCGATCGATCGCTGTCATCTAAATGTGGGAATGGTAGAATTGAATTGCATTCAATCTGCCCCATCACATCATGAGTACGATCGAATCAATAGTCCAGGAGCTAGAGAAAATCCCCGAACCAATGCAGCTGAGCGTCCTAGCGTTTATTCGCTCTCTTGATGTATCGGCTACCCCTGTGAATCATCATCCTTCAGAACTACCTCCAAGAATTTTGGGGCTAAGTCGCGGCGCAATGAAAATGAGCGATGACTTTGATGAACCACTACCAGATGAATTTTGGCTCGGCGAAGAATGAGGATTTTGCTCGATACTCATATCTTTATCTGGATGGCGACAGAACCAGAACGCTTATCGCCGAGATTCACTGAATCGATAATCGCTCGTCAAAACAGCTTATTTCTTAGCTTGGCAAGTATTTGAGAAATCCAAATCAAAGTAGCTTTAGGAAAACTAGATTTGAAAGGCGATCTCGCAACAGTTGTAGATATTCAGATCGAGCAAAATTCTATTCAGTTACTGTCGATTGACTTAAAGCATATTTACGCACTCTCAAATCTACCTGCTCACCATCGCGATCCTTTTGACCGCTTGCTAATTGCTCAGTCTCAAGTCGAAAAAATGACTTTAGCCACGGTAGATGGTGCTTTCGATCGATACGATCTCGATCGGCTCTAATTAAAGATCGATACCGATCGTTTTAGTGCTGTTGATGGTGAGATTTGAGGAGTCGATTTACTGCTGTTGCCATAACTCAATCTCTAACAGTTCGATCTCGTAGGTTAAACTGAAAGAGTAAAGTTGAAACGAGGTCAAGCTATTTACCTGCAACAGAAGTTCGGGCGATAGGTTGCCAAGTTTACGAGTTAGAAATTCGATCGCTAACGAGCGATGTTCGCAGATCCTCGCTGCTGAGGATAACTGAGATCGGTACCTTCTCTAAGGAGTCACAGTTTTGACAGAATCCTTCGACAATATATTTACGCCACAAGTAGCAAATGAGGCTCGGCAAGCCTTAAAACAATTTCTGACGCCACCCAAACCAGCACTATCAGAATCGGAGCGCGTTCATTTGGCTCAGGCGACATCTTTTGCCATTCCGTTTGGTTCGATCGAACTCAAGGCTTTTCGGTGGGGGACGACGGGTGCGACAATTCTCTTAGTACACGGTTGGGGCAGCTACGGCCTACAATTGAATGAATTCATCGATCCACTCCTAGCCGCAGGTTATCAGGTGCTTGCTTTTGATGCTCCCGCTCATGGTAGCACGCTTGGCGAACAATCGAACGGATTTGAGATTGCCCGCGCGATCGAAACTGTAGCGCAGTATTACGCTACCAGCAATCCTGACTCGACACCAATTGAGGGTGTCGTCGCGCACTCATTGGGTGCCGCTAGTACGAGTTTAGCTCTGAGTAAGGGCATGAAGGCTCGCAAAGTTGTCTATCTAGGCGCAATGTGCTCTTTAGCTAATGCCATGACGCTGTTTGCCAAAAGAGCGAGACTTTCGACAGAGGTAGTCACAGCCTTAGGACACTTATTTGAAGCACAATTTGGGCAGGATGTTTGGCACAGATTAGACATCGATCGAACCGCCCGAAATCTTTCCATCCCAGCCATATTATTTCACGATCGTCGCGATCGAGAAGTCGCATTTGAGGAAAGTCTCCATGTTTCGCAAATTTGGGAAACTGCACGGTTGATTGAAACTTCTGGTTTGGGACACCGCCGGATTTTACGGGATGAGTCGGTTATCGCGCAGACTGTCGATTTTCTGAGTACCCCGATCTAATTGAGATTATCGGGGTACTCAGAAAAAATTGGGTAGGGGGCAATGTCTCGATCTGCCCCTACCCAATTTTTTGTAAGATTGGATTTATTTTAATTGGCGGCTTCGGACATTTCGATCGTCCGACCTTCATAATCTTTTACCAAAAAGTTTAGCGGCTTCTCACTGCGAATTTTGTGCTTGACACCACGGGTTTGAATCCGCATCAAAAGCTGCTCCAGACATTCGCGATCGAAACAAACGTGTCGCTGCCGATTTTTATCGCCCAAGCTAGAGCCAGTAATTACGTGCAGTTGGGCATTTTTCTTGAGTTGATACCACAAGCCTTCCGAACCCTTCATACTGCGGACGCTAGCTCGTCCCATCGGTGCTGCTAAATACATCGGATCGATACCCGCCGTGCCGATCGTTTGTTCGTAATCATAGTAATAGTGCAATGGCACTTGCGCGATCTTCAGATTTAATAGTCCTTCATATAAGTCTTGCGCGACCTGAAGATCTGACACCATCACCGTATACACCTTAGGGGCACTACTCAAAAACAGCCACATCGCCCCAGCGTAGGCTGCCAGCAGCATCACCATGATACCTTGGGTCGAAAATAGGCTATCTAGAGGCATAAAATTGAGGAGGGCTAGGAGTGAATATTATGTTAACAGTCTCGATTCGATAATGGCATCAAGTATAGCTCGATCGATCGAGATTCAGCTATTAGTCGAGAACTTGCTTGCTACTTATCGCCGATCTAGCTGGGTTTTCGACCTGGTGGCCAGATGCTCTAAAATTATTTTAGACAAATTCATACTAGTCTGCTATGATAAGAGTCTGTGAATTTTTTCAAACCACATGAAAGCTCAGGAAATTATTCGCTCGATCGAAGCGGAGTATCTAAAATCCGATCTGCCTACCCTTCACGTGGGCGACACCGTCCGTGTGGGCGTAAAAATTCAAGAAGGTAACAAAGAACGGGTTCAGCCTTACGAAGGCATTATTATTGCTACTCGTAATGGTGGCATTAACGAAACTATTACTGTCCGTCGTGTCTTTCAAGGTATCGGCGTGGAACGGGTATTCCTGTTGCATTCCCCCAAAATCGATAGCGTCAAAGTAATTCGTCGCGGTAAAGTCCGTCGTGCGAAACTGTTTTATCTTCGCGATCGCGTCGGTAAAGCAACTCGCGTTAAACAGCGGTTCGATCGTCCCTTGGAATAATCATCAGATTTTTTTCCGAGTATCCTGGCCACAAACTTTAGTTTCATACTATACTAATCTACAGGGTCAGGAAGATCGTTTCCTTTTCATACATGCGCTTTTAGTTCAGTTGGTAGAACGTTGGTCTCCAAAACCAAATGTCGAGGGTTCAAGTCCTTCAGGGCGCGTTAGTATAAACTTGTTTTCGATCGGGTCTAATTTTTAAAATTAAGCCTCAAATCATCCATGCGCTTTTAGTTCAGTGGTAGAACGTCGGTCTCCAAAACCGAATGTCGGGGGTTCAAATCCTCCAGGGCGCGTCTTTTTTAGGAAATAGGGGAAAGGGATTAAAGACTAATCTCTAATCTCCTATTCCAGTGTTATCGCTCAAATCTGAATCGCTAACGTTGAGTTATCGCAAGCAATACTTTGTGTATATTCCCTAATCCCTATCCCCTATTCCCTATTCCCTAAACCTACAGCCCTCACATGGCCCGGTCGGATGAATCGCACAACGAATGAGGGTCGATCGAGCATTATACTTGCATGTAGCATCACCAATAACCCATTGACCGTCAATGAGACTTTGTTCTTCCGGACGAGTCGCCGATTGGACGTAGAGAGCGATTTTGTACAACTTATAGCGACCGGATTGTAAATGATAGCGGTGACGACGTTCTAGCACGGCATACGTCTTGCCATCGAGATCGAGATAATTACCTGGTTGTGGCGTCCAATCCAGATAAATTTTAGTTAGCACTTCGCGCGATTGGGTCAAAATTACCTCAGTAGGCATTGACGCTGTTTCCGTCATTAGATCTCCATAATGAGCTTGAGACTTTAATTTTAAACTATCTCAAGCTAACTTGACCGATCGCCAACGATCGCTCCCGTCCGATAAACCGCCAAGCAGTCAAAAGTTAAAAACCTTTAACTTATGTAGCCTTTTTGAGAACTAGCCTCTGTGCCTGCGGTAAACTAAGCCTTGATTCTTAGTTTTAGCATCGCTAAAGCTTTATCGTTGGGAGGATGATTATATGTCTCATAGCGTCAAAATTTACGACACTTGTATTGGCTGTACTCAATGCGTTCGGGCTTGTCCTACAGACGTATTAGAGATGGTACCCTGGGATGGTTGCAAGGCTCAACAAATTGCGTCTTCACCTCGTACTGAGGATTGTGTTGGTTGCAAACGGTGCGAAACTGCTTGCCCTACAGATTTCCTGAGTATCCGCGTTTATTTAGGCGCGGAAACTACTCGCAGCATGGGTCTAGCATACTAGTTCCCGATAGTGACTGGAGACTGAGGGTTCGTTGTGGTGCCTTTAGTCACTAGTCACTAGGGAATAGGGAATAGGGGATAGGGAATAGGGAATAGCAGGGGATCGAAGGAATTAAAATCCAAACTCCAAACTCTAAACTCCAAACTCCAAACTATTTCTGCCTATCTTGTTACATTCGATCGAAAATCGGGTAACTATAATAGTAAAGTGGAACCAGTCTCAACAGTAGAGAGACTGCGATAAGTACACTCAATCTATAGATAACCGTTGCGGGAGAATTAGACTTTATGTGTGGAATTGTTGGCTATATTGGCGATAAACCAGCCCAATCCATTCTAGTTTCAGGATTAGAAAAACTAGAGTACAGAGGTTACGATTCTGCTGGAGTGGCAACTGTTGTTGAAGGTAATTTAGACTGCATTCGTGCAAAAGGTAAGCTGCATAACCTGCGCGAAAAAATCGAAGTAGCTAGCAATCGCGCCCCGATTGGGATCGGGCATACGCGCTGGGCGACACATGGTAAGCCAGAAGAATATAACGCTCACCCCCATACCGATACCAAGCGAAGGTTGGCGGTGGTGCAAAACGGAATTATTGAGAACTACCGCGAACTGCGCGAAGAATTGAAACAACAAGGACATGAATTTCGATCGGAAACCGATACCGAAGTCATCCCGCACCTGATCTGCCAATGTTTTGAAGACGGTGCCGAGAATTTAATGTCAGCAGTTCAGCAAGCCGTACATAAATTATCCGGTGCATTTGCGATCGCGGTAATTTCGGCAGATTATCCCGACGAAATGGTCATCGCCAGACAACAAGCACCGTTGATTATCGGTATCGGCGAGGGCGAATATTTTTGTGCTTCCGATACACCCGCGATCGTCCAGTATACTCGCACGATCTTACCCCTAGAAAATGGGGAAATGGCCAGACTCACCAGAGATGGTGCTGAAGTATACACCTTTGATGGTGCCAAAGTCCGCCGCACGCCTCATTCTATTACCTGGAATCCGATCGCGGTTGAAAAGCAAGGTTTCCGCCACTTTATGGCTAAAGAAATCTACGAACAGCCAGCCGTAGTTCGCACCTGTCTAGAAGCCTATCTCGATCTCGACTGGACGCCAGGTAGCAACAAATCTCCATTCAAACTGGACTTACCCGAATCCATCTACAAAGATCTCGAAAATATCCAAATCGTCGCCTGCGGTACCAGCCTGCACGCCGGAATGATTGGTAAATATCTGCTCGAAGAACTCGCTCAAATTCCCACCGCAATTCAATATGCGTCCGAATTTCGCTATTCGCCCCCACCCCTGACACCCAATACCCTCACCATCGGGATTACCCAATCTGGTGAAACCGCCGATACCCTCGCCGCAGTCGAAATCGAACAATCGCGCCGCAAAGATAAAGAACCCAAATATTATTCCCGCCTCCTCGCCGTCACCAATCGGACAGATAGTGCTATCACCCGCGTTGTAGACTGCGTAATCGACACCCACGCAGGCATGGAAATCGGCGTAGCCGCCACCAAAACCTTCATGGGGCAATTAATGGCGTTTTACTTCTTATCGCTCGACCTAGCCCATCGTCGCGGGACTATTACAGTCGATCGAATGGCGGAAATCATCACTGGCTTGAAAGTCCTCCCCTCCCAGATCGAAGTAATTTTAGAAACCCAAGAAAAATACATCGAAGAACTCTCCCATAGTTTCCTAGAGACACGAGATGCCATCTTCCTCGGTCGCGGCATCAACTTCCCGATCGCCCTAGAAGGTGCCTTAAAACTCAAAGAGATCAGTTACATCCATGCCGAAGGTTATCCCTCTGGAGAGATGAAGCATGGCCCGATCGCGTTACTCGATGCTAAGGTACCTGTAATTGCAATTACCATGCCAGGGAAAGTATATGAGAAGGCGGTATCGAATGCTCAAGAAGCTAAAGCGCGAGATTCACATCTGTATGGGGTAGTTGCAGCCAGCGATAAAGATGCAGCGGAGATCTTTGATAAGGTTTTACCAGTTCCAGATGTTGATGAATTATTGTCGCCAGTTTTAACAGTTATTCCGATGCAATTGATGTCATATCACATTGCGGCAATGCGCGGATTAGACGTAGATCAGCCTCGCAACCTGGCCAAGTCGGTAACTGTTGAGTAGTTGGATTCAATTTATTGATGTAAAATACAAAGTTCTCGGGTGAAAAGCCATGTAAATTTTTGTTGAAATTTACATGGCTTTTTGAGCCTATTTTCATCTCAACATTAGTAAATATAAATCCCCGCTCGATATGGAAGAACAAAATATTATTTTATTTGTATTAGCAACTAAAAGGATACCAGGTATAGTCACCAGAACAAGAGGCGATGGATGTTTTATAGAACCGCTTAATTCTAGAATACCCCTTCAATCTGGTGGATTTGTTGAGAATTTCTTCGCACCTACTCGTTATTTAAGCAATAATTTATCCACACATGATTTTGTGACTTTTACTTGGGACAACCTAGGGGAAAGAGGGAGAAAGGGGATAGATGTAATCGCACAAAAAAAGCCGATCCAATCGCCCAGGATGTTAGAGCGGTCGGGGAAGAAGAAGCTCGAAACTTAGAAAATGAGATTGCAATATTAGTATCTCAAGAGGAGAGAAGGAATTGGGCTGAGCAGTGCAGCATCGAAAAAAAAGAACTTGAAATATACAAAGATAAAATAGAAAAAGAAAATCAAATAAAACAAGAACAAATAATGTTAAATCTTTCTCAAGAGAGAGAAGATTGGATAGCTGAGGCGAATTTTCAGAAGCAAGAATTTGAGTTGCAAAAAAATTGGTTAGAAAAAGAAGGTGAAAGGATAAATCATAATCGTAATTCCCTCGAAGAGAAAGAGAAAGAACTTATTAGGATTAAGAAAGAAATAAATTGTTATACTTCTCTACTTACTTTGGTTGAAGATCGAGACAGAGAGAGCGATATTGAGCATAGTTCCATACCTAAAAGTACCAATTTAGAACCAGAAGATCTAGGAGATCGCTGGATTGAAATGCTCGAATCAAAAAATCAAATACTTCCTGAGTCTATTGCCATCGGTTATCTAGTTTCTACGATTACTGCGCTTTGCTCTGGAAGTATGGTTTTGCTTAATGGTACTGTCGGTGTTGGCAAAAGTAGTATGGTTAGAAAGTCTGCTAAACTCTTGGGTGGCAATTCAGAAATTATTCCTATTCGTCCCTCATGGCTAGATCCATCTGATTTGTTAGGATTCTTCGATCCTTTATCTGAAACTTTTCGACCATCCTCTTTTACAACTGCGCTCAAAAAAGCAGCTAAGTATCCTGACAGACCTTTTTTAATCTGTCTCGACGAACTTAATTTAGCACGAATTGAGAATTATGGTGCAGATTTACTATCAATCTTAGAATATTCTAAAGATAAAGCTGGAGCAGAAGACAAAAAAAGAACCTTGTCTCTTTACTCTGAAGATATTGAAATACACTTATGGGATAAATTAAAGTTACTAAGAGCTGAAGAAAATCTTACTATAGAGCAAAAGTTGCTAATTGCTCAGTTAGATCGCACATTAAGTACAATGAAATCTGAGTGCGAGATTCCACAAAACCTAATATTAGTTGGGACTTTAAACTCTGATGAGACAACATACGATCTTAGTCCGAAGGTGATCGATCGATCTTACGTTATCACTTATCCTCTAGTTGATTTCAAAGCTGTATTATCTAAAGGAAAAAATAATATTAGTGAGCAATTATCGATTAGTAAATTTCAAGAAAAGGTTAAAGTATGTATGGATTGCATGGATGAAAGCACAAATTTTTTACCTGCTTTCTTAGTAGATCCTACTGACATTCCTTCTCGAATAAATGATAGCTGGAAAAAAGACTGGGCACGTATTATTAAATGGAACGAAGATTATATAAGTTATTTAGGGATACCTCTTGGTCATCGTGTCAAACGAGATTATCAAATGTTTTTCGCAGTCAGTCATTGCTTAGGTATTACGAATGCTAATCCAAAGAGATGCCTATCTTATTTTATTTTAGCTAAACTTTTACCTAGAATTTCTTTCTTCAAAGATAAAGACAAAAAATTAGAATATCTTTGCCAACAATGGATAGAGGAAATTAGACAAGATTATTTGATTGGAGATGAAGGATATATTCTCGAAGAACTAGAACGCCAGATTTTGGATAGTGGAAGACGAAATGTGCGTTATTGGGGTTAATAGAAAATTAGATTGTTAAGTTATTGTTTAGACAGCCATGAGTTATCCCTTACTATATTTTGTCGATCGTCAAGGTACAAAACTACCAGAAGAAGATAATTATCAATACTGTCGCCAATATGGTGGATCTTGGGCTGTCGAGATAGAGGGTGATTGGGATGCTATCGTGGGGTTATTAGGAGAAACAGAGATTTTTCCCCTTACTAAGATTTCGTCAAATCGATGGATAATCCCAGATAAAGATCCTATAGGAAAGGAGATTGCGACAAGAGCAGGGTTTATTACGGCTGTAATGCTTGATTCAAATCTCGCTCCGATTCCTAGTACACCTCAAGCACAACTTTGGGTTAGCCCTGGTGGTTTGTCAGAGTCAAACTTAAACGAAATTATTGCTGAAATTGGCTTGCTAGCACTTTCTGTTGGTAGCCTCGTTAGTCATCCAGCAAGTACTCATGTTGGAGCGCAAACTGGCTCGGACATAGGAAAATTGCTATTATCTGGTGGTCAATTATTGCCCACAGCACAAGCATTATTAGATTTATATCGATCTGTTCGGAATGTCTGGACAGAGATTGAAAAACGTCCTCTCCGAAGCTTCAAATCGGAAATAGTTGCAGTCGATATTAATAGGAAATTGAATTCTCCCCAGGCATTAATATCTAGAATATTACATCCAAGTAAAAAACAGATAATTACTCCCGGTTCAGTCGAATCATTAAATTGTTCTGAAAATCAATTCTTGTGTTACTTACTAGATGTTTATTTAGATAATATAGCTTCTAGTTTTATTAAGTCAATCGAAAATAGTTTGAGAGATGATTTATTTATAAATGAAAAATTCTTCCCTGTTGAAAATCGAGCAGATCTTAAAAAAATAGGCTCTCCTCGCATCCTGGGGTAAAATGTAGCCTAGGCTACATTTTACCCCAGGATGCTCACTATGGACTTTCATCTCAACTCTCTTCTGGCTTTAGAAAATGCCACAGTAAATAAAATCAGGCTAAAATTAGGATTGACTGGCTTGAAAAACAAATCATTACTGATGACAAACAATCAAGACTTGAACGATATGGAGCGAGTCGAGTTGAGCGAATTATTTCAACAGTCAACCGTTCTAGAGATTGCCTATGAATTCAAGGAGGAACTTAGACACATATATGAAAGCAACTCTACTGTTAAATCTGGATTAGCTAAAATGAAAAGATGGTTAAAATATGCAGGTTTATTTTTTGCCGATATCGCCAATACACTTGAAAGTCACTTGCCAGAAATTGCTAATTTTTTTGCTAACAGAACCACAAGTGCAGTCACGGAAGGGATTAATACTAAAATTAAGTTAATTCTGAGACAAAGCTATGGTTTTGCAACTTTTGAATTGATGAGAGAAAAACTATTAGCTTGCTTATTCAAATGAACTCCGCTCCGCTGTGTCCATTTGAATAAGTTTAGCTTATAACTTTAACTACGAGAGAGCCGAACATTATCCATCGCAAAACTTATCGACTCCACACAGCCGATTACTACATTTGATGGAAGCTAATCATCTTCAACCAGCAGATTTAATTAGCGTGTTTGGTTCTAGCGATCTTGCTGCTGAGGTAATAGATGGAAAACGCTCGATCGATAAAAATCATGCAGAGAAGTTAAGCGATCGATTTAATCTTCCTTCAGCACTATTTCTGGTCTAATCGATCGATCTCGCCGCCAGAGCTTGATATAGTCGCTAACGGGTATCGGCATCGGCTTGGGCTAGTACTAGGCGGCGCAAGTTAGGTTGCTATTTCACACTCCCTGTCTTGTCTCGCTAAACCGTCGGCAAAGCCGACGAGCGCGAGCCGCAACTCCCCGCTCCCCGCTCCCCGCCAAAATAGTAACTAAGTTTACGCCAAAGACTACTAGTTTGTTTCAGTCCAAGGTGACGCTAAATCTGGTTCTAAATTGGTTTCCTTGGGTTCTGGTTCTGGAGTTCGATCTCTGGGCAGATCTGAGATCTCTTTGATGACTCGCCAGGAGGAATGCGTCCCGATCTTGCCAACTTTGACAAATTTCCAACATCCCCGCATAAAGGAGTTATGACCTGGTTCGCAATGTGGCCTAATGCCAATCAATTGTTCGACTTCCTCACTAGAAATAATCCAGCCATGAGTATCGACCTGTTCCAAAATTGGCAGATACCATAGTGGGTTATGTGGAGTTGAATGCTTGCTTAGCAATCTTTCCATCTGCGCCAACCGACTAGCAAGATTTTCTAATAACGTCTCGATCTGGTTGTTATGTGGTGGTGCAGATCTTGTGATAGGGGCGGCGACTTCCGCTCTCTTTTCATCGGGGTGCCGATTGTTTGTTATTGACACGCCTGGAGCGATCGGGGTATCGCTATGACCGTTGGCTGGTTGTAATTCTGAATCGGGTGGTGGCGAGGATATTGGCGATCGCCCGCGTCGCTCGGTGGGCTGTAGCCAGCCATGATGGATTTCTGCGGCTAGATGTTTGAGATAAATCGCGATCTCTTGACTGCCCTGGGCGGCTAATCGAGCGGCGACCTGCTTCATCATATAAACTAGTCCTTCATCCATCAGTTCGGGATGTTGGTTTAATATTTCTGCTTCGT
>NZ_PVWO01000438.1 GCF_003003845.1 Chamaesiphon polymorphus CCALA 037
GAATATACCGATACCAAACGCTATTTAGAGCAACAGTTGAAAGAGGCGATTGCGGGTTCGGATCTAGAGAATCAACGGATCGATAGCTTTCATGGTGGGATGGGTGGCGAGCAACGTCGCGAACGGGTGAAAACTGCTTTCAATAGCGATCCTACTCAACATCCACTCAGGATTCTCATCGCTACCGATGCGGCGCGGGAAGGAATCAACCTCCAAAATCACTGTGCGGACTTATTCCACTTTGACATCCCTTGGAATCCCAGTCGGATGGAGCAGCGGAATGGACGGATCGATCGTAAGTTACAACGGGAAGCGGTGGTGCGCTGTTATTATTTCGTGCTTACCCAGCGCACTGAAGATCGGGTACTGGATGTATTAGTCGCTAAAACTGCCACGATTCAACGGGAATTGGGTAGTCTATCGCCAGTCGTAGAGAAAAATATTCATAAATATTTGGAGCGGGGGATTGAAACGGCTAACGCCAATCGGTTAATCGAACAAATCGAGCGGGTAAGCGATTTAGAACCGGAACGAGATGACTTAATTCAAGGGGAATTAGAGGTAATACGCCCCCAGTTGCAGAAACTCCAACAACAACAGCAGGAGTTAGAAGATATGCTCAAAACTTCTCAGGAGTGGTTGAATTTGCGTACCGAGCATTTTCGGGAGGCTCTGAATGTTTCCCTCGAAATGGTGGGGGGAAAGCCGCTAGCACCGATCGATTCTCAAGCCGCAATTACCGATCTCGATCGAGCGCGGTGGACATTACCATTGGGAGATAGTCCCGTTTGGGAACAAACCCTCGATACACTCCGCCCCAGTCGTCAAAAGGGTCAGAAATTGTGGGAATGGCGCAAAGAAAATGAAATCCGTCCGGTAGTATTCCGCGATCCGGGTACATTAGATGGGGAGGTAGTTCATCTTCACCTCGAACATCGGTTGGTACAGCGGTTATTGAGTCGATTTCGATCGCAGGGGTTTACTCATCATGAATTGAGTAGAGCCTGTGTTTGTTTGACCGATCGAGCGGTGCCGCAAGTGTTAATCTTGGGGAGGTTATCGATCTACGGCGATCGCGCTACCCGTCTCCACGATGAAATTGTGGTCGTAGCGGCGGACTGGCTCTCCCCAGAGGCACGGGGAAAGGGTAAACTACGTCCACTGTCAGAAACAGAAAAAGCCACCGCCTTGGAGCTGGTAGAAACCTCTTTGGCTAATCCCCGCTTGCGGGATGTACCACCCAAGCTACTCGCGCAGTTTCAAGTTCATGCGGTGCAAGATGTGGCGGAATTATTACCCCATCTGAAAAAACGCGCTGAGGAGTTGAGTGCTAGAGCCGAGAAAAAACTTTTAGATCGGGGACAGAAGGAGGCGAAGGAAATGACTCAACTGCTAATCGAACAACGCGATCGAATTTTGGAGCAGGAAGCGAAATCTAAAACCACTCAGTTGTCCTTATTTAATCTCAAAGAACAAGAGCAATTAGGGGCGGATATTCGTCACTGGCAGAAAAGATTGGCGCAGATCGATCGTGAGTTGGATAGCGAACCGCAACGGATCGAACACATCTATCAAGTCAAAGCTAGTCGGATCGATCCGGTGGGGATTGTTTACTTATATCCAGTCTCAGGATGAGCGATAATAGTAATAATTGGATTGCCAATAAATAGGAGTTTACCAATGACAACTTACAAAGTTTTACCATCGATTGTCGTCCAGTCAGTAATTAACGATCGTGGGCAATTAGTATTAGAAGATTTACCATTCACCCCTGGAGATACTGTAGAAATAATTGTGCGGGGCAAAGTAATTGAACCACCAAATGAATCATCTGCACCAGAGCGATACCCACTCCAAGGAAGTCAGCCATATTCTTATCCAGATCCCTTTGAACCTGCGGTTCCCGCTGAGGACTGGGAAGTAATGCGATGATTCTTTTAGATACACATATTTGGATTTGGTGGGTGCAGGGAGATCCGCGCTTAACTCAACAACATCAAAGTTATCTCAGCGAGTATGAAACAGCGGGATTAGGGATCAGTATTTACTCCTGTTGGGAAATTGCCAAGTTGGTAGAATACGAGCGATTGACGCTGCCATATAGCTTAGAGGATTGGTTCGAGCGAGCATTTGCCTATCCTGGCATTCAACTAATCGAGTTAACTTTACCAATTGCGATCGAGTCAACTAGGCTGGTTGGATTTCATAAAGATCCGGCAGACCAAATTATCGTGGCTACTGCCAAAGTTTTGGGGATATCTCTACTGACAGCAGATGAGAAAATTCTCAAGTATTCTGGTGTCAATTTATTAGTTTAAAAGTCTTTTTTCTTATGGCTACAGATTCGATCGCTTACCAACATAAAGAATGGCTGGGTTTATTGCAACCATTAGGTTTGGTAGTGTCGCCGATCGCGTTGGAACGGGCGGGGGCGATTATCGACAGGTCTAAGTTAATCGAGATTCAAGCTCAATTACGGGAGATTGACAATCGGATCGATACTGATGCTCCGTTTAGTGTCGAGTTTAGCCAGTTGGCGCAAGAAATACTCGGTTGGGAGGCGACAGATTTAGGATTTCCAGAGGGAATTGAGATAGTTTTAACAGATTATGGAGAAACTTTAACTCCCGATTTTGTGGTTGTCGATCCCGATACTAAGGAGCGGATTTTATTAATTAAATTAGTCGAAACAGGGCAAGATTTAGATCGGCATGACACCCAGCATAAACAGGGGTGGCAAGCGACGATCGAGGAAAAATTCGAGCGGTTATTACGCGAGACGGAGATTCCGACTGGTATCCTCTGGAATGGTACCCAGTTAAGGCTGGTGTATGCCCCCAGAGGCGAGTCTTCTGGACATTTGACGTTTCCCCTCGCCGCGATGACTGAAGTGGCTGGCAGGAGTATTTTAGGCGGTTTGGTGGAGTTATTGAACGCCAATCGCTTGTTTAATGTGCCGCTCCAGTACCGTTTACCCAAACTACTGGCAGAAAGCCGCAATTATCAAGCCGAGGTATCGAACCAGTTAGCCGAGCAGGTATTAGAGGCTTTGTGGGAACTGTTGCGCGGTTTCGGGCTGGCGGATGAGGCGACGGAGCGGAAGTTATTGGCGACTACTGCGGCGACAGATATCTATGGCGGCTTGATTACTACCCTGATGCGGTTGGTATTTGTGCTGTACGCCGAGGATCGAGGGTTGATGCCAGGGGATACGGTTTATCAGCGGAACTATGCGGTGAGCGGGTTGTACGAGCAACTGCGGGACGATCTGAGTAACTATCCCGATACGATGGAGCAACGTTATGGGGCTTGGGCGTGGTTATTGAGTCTATTTCGGTTGGTGTATGAAGGCGGGGGAGCGACATCAGCGTATTTACCCGCCAGACATGGGCAATTATTCGATCCGATCGAATATCCCTTTTTAGAAGGGGCTGGGTTTGACTCCGCTCATCCAGCGGGGAGTGAAGTACCGCGCATCCCCGACGGGGTAATTTATCGGGTATTGGATAAATTGTTGATGTTGAATGGGGAGAAGCTTTCTTACCGTACCCTAGATGTGGAGCAAATCGGCTCGGTGTATGAGGGGATTATGGGCTTTACTGTGGAGCGGAGTAGCCAACCCTCAATTGGTGTGAAATCTGGGGGCGCGAAGAAGACGGTAACGGTAGTCATCGATGTGGCTGAGTTATTGGCAACTAAACCAGCAGATCGATCGAAAAAACTCAATGACTGGGCTAGTTGCAAACTTGCTAGCGATGGCTCCACTTTATTAAAACAGGCGACAACTATCCCAGAAATCGTCGATGCTTTGAGTAAAAAACGATCGCCTCAAACCCCCGACATCTTGCCCCAGGGTGCTTTATACCTCCAACCGACAGCCGAACGGCGGCGCAGTGGTTCTCACTATACTCCCCGCGCTTTGACACAACCGATTGTGGCTAAAACCTTAGAGCCAATTTTCCAGCAGTTGGGGGACAAGCCCACACCCGAACAGATTTTAGATCTGAAAATTTGCGATCCGGCGATGGGTTCGGGAGCTTTTCTCGTCGAAGCTTGTCGCCAGTTGGCAGATAAATTAGTGGCTGCTTGGGAACGGGAACAGCCCCTTCAGTCTCTAGCCCCTGCGCCCACCGCAGGAGAGGGTGAAATTTCCCGTGCGGTGAGCGAAATCGAACCCCTACTCATCGCCCGTCGGTTGGTTGCCCAACGGTGTTTGTATGGCGTGGATAAGAACCCCTTTGCGGTTAACCTGGCTAAACTCTCCTTGTGGTTGGCGACATTGGCGCAGGATTTACCCTTTACCTTCCTCGATCATGCTTTGAAGTGTGGGGATTCTTTGGTGGGGTTACGGAAAGCGGATATCGGTAGTTTCAGTCGCGATCCGCTGACTGACTTACCGTTGATGAGTTTACTTCAAAAAAATCTCGATGAGGCGCGGGCATATCGATACACGATTCAATCCGAGGATAGTCGCACCGATGAAGATGATGTTCGCAAGCGACAAGCTCTAGATGAGGTGGAAAAAACCTTAGATCGATCGCGGTTAATTGCAGATGTGGCGATTATGGCGAGTTATGAGGGGGGCAGTAAAACAGAGTTGAAACAAAGGCGGGAGGGTTATAGTGCCCTCGTGCGCCAGTGGCAACTCAATCCCCAGGCTGAGGAAGTTGGCATCATTTCCCACCGCTTGCGAGAAGAGATTCGGGTGAAACCCTTTAACTGGGAAATCGAGTTTCCAGAGGTGTTTGACAGGGAGAATGGTGGGTTTGATTCGATCGTGGGTAATCCACCATTTGCGGGGAAAAATACCATCGCTGATGCTAATGCTCAGGGTTATCCCGAATGGTTAAAGATGAGTTATTCAGAATCTCATGGAAACTCCGATTTAGTCGCCTATTTCTTTCGACGTGCGTTTGAGCTATTGCGTAAAAATGGCACGTTAGGTTTGATTGCGACAAATACCATCGTCGAAGGTGATACTCGCTATACCTGTCTCTTATACACATCAA
>NZ_PVWO01000051.1 GCF_003003845.1 Chamaesiphon polymorphus CCALA 037
CCATATGGTTTAGACCCGATCGCGACGATTCCACCAGTTAGAGTCACCTCTAAAGCACCCAAAACCTTACTGCCAAAAGCAGCTACTGGAGCTACTCACTCCCTCGATCCGATCGCTGCTATTCCGGCTGGATTGCAACGGTTGTTGGGCAACAACATCAACAGTCAGCCACTACTGGCATCTACCCCAGTAACCAAAGTCAGTAGCAACAAATCGAGCGCGCTACTTGCTGTCAATCGGTTTGTATCCCCAACGGTTGCTACTGTCCGTCCGGCTAACCCAGTGAATCTACAATTAGCTACCGCTCAGGCTTACACGGCGAGCGTACCAAAATTTGATATTCCTGGCGATCGGTTATTAGCTGCCAGAACTGTCAAACCTGTTCGCAACTCGATAGTTGCCAAGAGCGAACGGCAGAACGTGACTACCGTCTCGATCGCGCGCAAGCGTAATTACGCACAGATCCTCGCCCCAACTCCACAACAGTCGTGGATGCTAGTCGATCGACGCAACAATTTGGGTGGATTGATTTTAGGCAGCACTCAACCTTTGAGCGCAGTGCCCAAAATGGCTAGTTTACTCCCAGCAGATACTCTCAAAACTTCTACAACGCTCGGATTACCAGCCAAATCTCTAGAAGGTGTCAACTAATTTCCGGTAGTTTCCAGGCGAGAGCGACAGAGCTTAAAACTCTGATGCTCCGATCTCAAAAGCCCTCCTAAATTTAAATTTAGGAGGGCTTTTGTGGAGATGTGCAGAGCTGGGTACTGATGAGTGTATAGGGTTTGGCTGTGAGGCAATCGACTTCTGCTTCCAGTCATACTAAATCCGCTTCACAAACCCTTCTTTTGCGATCGAAACCCTTCGCCCTCACCTGCGGTTTCGGCTCCCCTCTCCCAAGCTTGGGAGCGGCGCATCGAACGGGAGGTTCCCTCCCGTTTGTGTGCGACAAGAGAGAGGGGTTGGGGGTGAGGGCAAGATTAGGGGGTCTTACTCACCGGATTTGGTATCAGATAGCATTACGTACCGACATGCCGCAGCAACACAATCGCAGACATTCTCAAAATTTAGGATCGATTATCAATTATTTGCTGTTTCCCAAATAAAGTCCGCAGGTTTCGGCGATGTAAGTAAATCGCGATCGAGACTGAGTAAAACGGTCTTTTGGGTAAATTTCGAGCCACCTACTCGGCGTAAAACTCGATCGGGAATGCCATATCCATAAATAATATGCGAGCTACCTGCAATTACGACCTTTTGGTAACGAGGATTTTGCTTGACAAAATTAGCAACTCGCTCGGCCATCGTCTCATCCCATAGTAATTGGGCATTATAAAATCTGTCAAAACTTTTGCTAGAAATCGAAACAATCCCGGCATGTTGACGGTAACTACCCAAAATCATCTGCTGATATTTGGCGTTAGAGCGATCGATTTCCGTCAGTGGGGGGATCCATTGCCGCTCTGCTGCCGTGAGGCTCTCCAAGCCTTCTCTGGCTGCCTTACGCGTGATTTCGGTAGGGGTATTGAGGGCGATGACTGGCAAGCGATTGGCTTTAGCAAATTCTAGAATCGGCGCGTAATCTTCCCATTTATAACCCCAGCGTTTATCAAATTCTGATTGTACTCGCAACTCGGCGGCGGTAATTTTGCCCGCTAAATAACGATCGAGCAGTGGCTGCGCCGGACGCTGAAACATTTCCATGCCGATGGCAACTTGCGGATTATGCTGGAATAAAGCTTGAATAATTGACAGTTGATGCTGGCGATCGATCGGACGATCGTGAGTTTCGCCTAGATAAATGACATTGGCAGTTTTGAGCTGGGCGACGATTTGCTGTTGTTGCGATGTAAATCGGACCTCGCTTTGAGCGGACGAGTTGGCACTCGCAGTCGGCATCATCACGATCGTATTACTAGCTACAATTACAATTAACCCCCATACAAGTGCGGCAATCCGGCGTATATTCATATCAACGCTGCATACTATTATTCAGTTAACATAACGCACTACCTCATTGTCCGCATCACTAACCGCAGATAGATCGTCATGGCAGAAACTACGGATATTCGTTCTCAAATTCCCACAGAGAGTTCGATCGAAAAATTGAGCTACCAAGCCATGTCCGCCAACTGGTTTGAGTACCCGATCGTGGTACATCCCCATCATACCGACTATGGCGGGATTGTCTGGCATGGTACTTATCTTACCTGGATGGAAGAAGCTAGAGTCGAATGTTTGAAATCGATCGGGATTGA
Organism: Chamaesiphon polymorphus CCALA 037; assembly: GCF_003003845.1. Classification (GTDB taxonomy): domain Bacteria; phylum Cyanobacteriota; class Cyanobacteriia; order Cyanobacteriales; family Chamaesiphonaceae; genus Chamaesiphon; species Chamaesiphon polymorphus. The sequence goes on from NZ_PVWO01000051.1 coordinate 2,259, forward strand.
TTTTGCCGATTTGGTGTCTCTAGGTTGCGATCTCCCCGTCGTCGATTTATCACTTCGCTATCACCGCTCGCTTAAAATGGGCGAGTCGGCGATCGTCAAAACCCGGACTATCGACATGGAAGGCGTGCGCATTATCTGGGAATATGAAATCCAATCAGTCGATCGGGAAGTTATCTACCTAACTGGAATGGTGACACTGGTGGCTGTCGATCGCGAAAAAGGTAAAATTATGCGTCAATTACCCAATACGGTTAAAGATGCCTTGGTGAAGATGCGAGAGTAGGTGGATTTAAGAACTTGGAACTTGTATGCAATCGCAGCAGTGAAGGCAAATCTAGATCTTACTTTAAATCGAGCCAAACTCGCCTTAAAATATCTGCCGTGGTAGGCTAAATAGTTAGAACCCTTACACCATGTGCTATGGCCATCGCGATCGATTTTGGGACTAGTAATACCGTCATCAGTCGTTGGAATGCAGCGACACAACAAGCCGAAACGGTAATATTACCGGGGTTATCCTTAGTTGGTGGCATGAATCCACCATTGATTCCCAGCTTGGTATATGTCGAAGATGGGAGTACGGAGCGAGTCTTACTAGGTCAAATGGTACGCGATCGCGGGTTGGATCTTCAGGGTGATAATCGTTATTTTCGCGGCTTCAAGCGGGGCATCGGTGCTCAGATTCAAGGATTTTTGCCCAAACTCGATGGGGTGTCGATGACATTCGAGCGGGTGGGCGAACTATTTCTGACGGGTATCCTCAAGCAGTTACAAAAGTCGTTAGATGTGGGCGAATCGTTGGTACTGACGGTACCTGTCGATAGTTTTGAGGTGTATCGCAACTGGTTGAGTGGCGTTTGCGATCTGCTCCCAGTCGAGCGAATTCGCCTCATAGACGAGCCGACAGCGGCGGCTTTGGGATATGGCATGACAGCCGCCGGAACGTTGTTAGTCGTCGATTTTGGGGGCGGGACGTTAGATTTATCGCTAGTGCAGCTTACCAAGCAAGTGCAACAAGGCAAAAAGCCGCTCGGATTCTTGCTCAAGTGGGGAGACAAATCGCTCGAAGCGGCGACTCAACAGCCTCAGTTGGCGCGGGTAATTGCCAAAGCTGGGCAAAATTTGGGCGGGACGGATATCGATAATTGGGTGGCGCAGGAATTAGCTCAAGTGCAGGGCATAAAAGTAACGCCACTAATTACCAGATTGGCAGAAAAGTTAAAAATTCAACTCTCGTTGCAAACTACGGCAGCGGAAGCATATTTTGACGATCGCACGTTTGATAGTTACGAGTTTAGTTTGACACGCGATCGCTTCGAGGAAATTTTAACATCCCATCAATTTTTCGACAGATTGGATGAATCGATGACTCAAGTCCTCCAACAAGCCAGACGTCAAGGCATCGAAACTAACGATATCGATGGTGTATTATTAGTCGGCGGTACCGTCCAAATTCCTGCCGTGCAAACTTGGGTGCGTCAGTATTTTGATGAAACTAAATTACGCCAATCGAAACCATTTGAAGCGATCGCTCACGGTGCTTTACAATTACTCCAAGGCATCGAAGTCCGAGATTTTCTCTATCATAGTTATGGCGTGCGCTATTGGGATAAGCGACGCAACGCCCATAATTGGCACCCAATTATTCAATCGGGACAACCTTATCCCATGTCCGAATCTGTCGAATTAACCCTCGGTGCATCGCGCGAAAATCAACCCAGCATCGAATTAATTATCGGCGAATTAGGAGCCACAACTGGCGGTACCGAAGTTTATTTCGATGGCGACAGGTTGATTACCCGCTGTCTCACTGGCGGCGTCAAAGATGTCAAATCTTTAAACGATCGCGAGGGTGCCAGAAGTATCGCCCAACTCGAACCAGCAGGCTATCCCGGCACCGATCGCGTCAAGGTAAAATTTAATGTCGATCGCGATCGACAGCTACGCATTACTGTCGAAGATTTACTCACAGATCGAATACTTTTAGCCGACGGGATCGTTGCCGAATTAAGTTAATTAAAATTTAGGCGTTGCTGGATTCAGGTCTGAAAAGCTAGAGATGGGAGGCGGGGTGAGGGCAAAATCTATGCTTCATACATCAATCCAGCAACGCCCGCCAACACTTTAACGCCAAGTAGTTGACATCCTTGCGTAGAAAGTGCATAATTGTATCTGTTGAATAAATGGGACTGTAGCTCAGTTGGTTAGAGCGCGCGCCTGTCACGCGCGAGGTCGCGGGTTCGAGCCCCGTCAGTCCCGTCCCAGTTTAGGTTACAACAAGGTGCCTGTTTAAGCCAAGAGTCAAACTCGAGTAGCTTAAGCAGGCACCTTTGTTACACTATGAATAGTATCAATTTATAGTTAGTGTCGATGTCTTACTATGCGATCTATGATGGCAACTGCAACCTGTGCGTCACCTTCGTACAGCAACTAGAACAACTAGATCGTGGCAAGATCTTTCAATATATCCCCATGCAAGACACTCTTACCCTCAGCGAACTGGGCGTCACAGCTCAAGATTGCGAACAGGGAATGATGTTAATTAACGCCGCCGAACCGAGCCAACGCTGGCAAGGTAGCGCAGCCGCAGAAGAAATTGGCAAACTATTGCCAGGAGTCGATTTAGCAGTCGATCTCTATCGATGGGTACCTGGATTAAAATGGTTGGGCGATCGCGGTTATCTTCAGATTCGCGACAATCGTTATGCTTGGTTTGGCAAACGCGATCGCACTTATTTATCACCCTATCAGTTTAAGAGTTGTCAGGACGATCGCTGCTCGGTATGAGCGCGATCGATCGCATCAAAAAATACCCGATGGATCGAGTTCGATCCATCGGGTATCTAGTAAATTCGATGAAATAATACTTTAATCTGTCAATCTTGCTATCTAAACACGACCGAAAGCTAGTCCAGCTACTAACATTCCAATAACGAGAAAAGGTTGCGCGCTCGCTTGATATTTGACATCATTTTCGAGCGGGTTGCGCAGGAAATACATATCTTGGAATGTAATCTGCGGGATGATTAATAAGAATAAAATTGCCGCATAGAGATTTTGGTGAATCGTAATCAGATAAACACCTATTCCTGCTTGGAAAATATCAATCATTAATACGCAAATCCAAGCAGCCTTATCGATACCAAACATGACTGGAAGCGACTTTAAACCAAATTGCTTATCGCCTTCGACACTTTTAAAATCATTGACGATCGCGATGCCCAGTCCGGCTAAACTATAGAACAACGTCATGATAACTATCGTCCAATTTAGCGTCCCAAATAAAGCATGACCAGCCCACCAAGGTAAGGCAATATAACTCGCACCCAACGCATATGTACCCAACCAACCATTTTGTTTTAATTTTAATGGTGGAGCCGAATAAATATAAGCGACAAATGCACCGCCAATCGCCAAACAAGTCATGACAGGGAAATCATGATTTACGGCTCGATCGAGAATATAGGCAACGCCAATGCCGCCAATTAATAACACAAAAATTTGGACGATTACCTGAGAGCCAGAAATTGCCCCTGAAGGAATCGGACGATAAGGTTCGTTGACAGCATCGATCTCGCGATCGTACCACTCATTGACAACTTGAGTATAACCAGTCAATAATGGCCCCGACATCAGCATACACAAGGCCGCTTTGAGCACATTCTCGATCGACCAAGTATACTCGCCAGACGACGCCGCACCGCACACAACCCCCCACATCAAAGGAATCCAGGTAATCGGCTTCATCAACTGCAACCGAATTTTCCAAATCGAAGCCGCCTCCGTCGAAGCTCCCTTCATCCCCAACATTTGTCGCGTCTTGGCACTCTTGGCTTCAACTGGCTCGACTGGTAAATCGCTCATAATAATTAATTTAAGGTTGCTATTTTAGTCTCTGTGCTAGTAGTAAGCCCTAAACTAGAGTGTATAACTACCAAAGCTCTCAGTCAAATTTAGGCTTTAGGCTTTAGGCTTTAGGTTTTAGGCTTTAGGCTTTAGGCTTTAGGTTTTAGGTTTTAGGCTTTAGGCTTTAGGCTTTAGGCTTTAGGCTTTAGGCTTGGAACTGCGTTCCAATTCCACCCATCCACTCATCCACTCATCCACTCATCCACTCATCCACCCATCCACCCATCCACCCATCCACCCATCCACCCATCCACCCATTCATGCCCACAGTTCGCCAGTTGTTGCAATATAAACCGAACGGAAAACAAATCGTCGCGCTGACGGCGTGGGATTTTGCGATCGCGCAAATTTTGGATGAAGCTGGAGTAGATCTGATTCTCGTTGGCGACTCGCTGGCGATGGTAGTATTGGGGTACGAAAATACCCTTCCGCTAACGCTCGATGAAATAATTCACCATGCCAAAGCCGTCAAGCGCGGTGTCAAAAATGCGCTGATTGTCGTCGATCTGCCATTTCTGAGCTATCAAACTAGTACTGAGGTCGCGATCGCGTCGGCAGGTAGAATCCTTAAGGAGACAGGCGCACAGGCGGTGAAGCTCGAAGGTGGACATCCGGCAATGGTAGCAACAATATCGCGACTGGTGGAAATCGGGATTCCGGTAATGGGACATATCGGCTTGACGCCGCAATCGGTGCATCAATTGGGCTATCGCCAACAGGGACAAACCGAAACCGATCGCGAACGGTCGATCGAATCAGCACTAGCCTTAGAAGCAGCAGGGGCATTTTCGATCGTGCTCGAACATATTCCAGCCGATTTAGCCAAATCGATTTCCCAAAAACTCTCGATTCCGACAATCGGCATTGGTGCAGGCGCAGACTGCGACGGACAAGTATTAGTGACGGCAGATCTATTAGGTTTAACACAGCGACAACCACCTTTTGCTAAGGCTTATGTCAATTTACGCGCAACGATCGCCCAAGCAGTGCAGGATTATAGTGCTGAGGTGAAAAAGGGAAGGGGAGAGGGGTAGATGGGTGGATGGGTGGATGGGTGGATGGGTGGATGGGTAATGAGTAATGAGTAATGAGTAATGAGTAATGAGTAATGAGTAATGAGTAATGGGTAAAACTTCCCTCTAGTACCTAAAGCCTCATCCCTATTCCCTAAAACCTAAAGCCTAAAACCTAAAGCCTAAAGCCTAAAGCCTAAAGCCTAAAGCCTTATCCCTATTCCCTATCCCCTATCCCCTATCCCCTAAGAAGATGATGCCCAGCTACGGGGACAATTGGTTAAAGCTTGTCAAACAAGAGCGAATTATTGCGGTGATTCGCTCTTGCGATCTGCGAATCGGGATTGAGATGGCGCGGGCGGTGGCGGCTGGGGGGATTAAATTAATTGAAATTACGGCTAATAGCGATCGACCGTGGGAATTAATTGAGTCGCTGCGGGCGGAACTACCGGATTGTTCGATCGGGACGGGGACGATCTTGAGTCTAGCCGATGTCCGCAATGCGATCGCCTGTGGGGCTGAATATATGTTTACACCACACGTCGATCTGAGTTTAATTCAAGCTGCCATTGCTGCCGAAATCCCGATCGTGCCTGGAGCCTTGACGCCAACCGAAATTATCACAGCATGGCAAGCTGGCGCGACTGCGGTGAAAGTCTTTCCCATTCAAGCGGTGGGTGGGGTGAGTTACTTACAAGTATTACAGGGGCCGATCGGCCAAATTCCGCTGATTCCGACTGGCGGCGTAACAGATCGCAATGCCCCTGACTTTTTAGCTGCTGGTGCGGTGGCGGTAGGATTATCCGGCTCATTGTTTCCCCCGGCTGAAGTTTTGCGAGAAGATTGGCAGAGTATCCGCGATCGCGCCAACAATTTATTTATGAGAATAAAAGACGTCTAATTTAGATGAGATCGAAGCGATAACAAACTACTGTAAATATGGTGGCGATCGCCGTAATCGCGATCGCCATTGCCGGATGTTGTCCTTGAGCGATCGCAAACGTCGTGACTACGCCAGCACCGATTGCAGCAGGCAGAGCGACATCGAATAAGGTACGACCGGATTTACTTTTATACATAGTTTTTCAATTAGTGAGATTGGATAATAATTAAACTTTTGCAAATAGTGATTAGCAGCTTATCATCCGATTCGATCGTCACCAATTGAAACTATGAGATTTTGAAATCAATATTGATAATTAGATATAATTCTTCATCTTATCCAGGAATAACTGGCTCCAGATCCTCATCGCACAGATCGCTTAATTTGATGGCGGTATCGGCATCGACGTAAACCAAAATCATCGCTTGCTCGTTATCGAGTGTATAAAATTGACACCCATCGCGCTGAATATCTTCCATCACATACGAAAGCGCGAGCATATCTGCCCAGTCATCATTGGATTCGATCTCCCAGTGCCGCCTATTCTCCCCTAATGTATACTCTAGCCAGCATTCACCTTCATCTAGATCGATATAGTCCACAATCTCTTGTAGGTAGTCTGCATCGCCACCGAGCAGACAAAGTTGTCGGACGATCTCAACATAATCGCCAGTCGCAGAGATGCGTTCGGGATCGAAATTCCAGACACGGTTGCAAATTCTGCGTCCTTTCGGCTCCCGTTCTACTTCCGAGCCGAAAGTAAACAGCAATAGCTTAAAAGGATCGGACTCTAATGTTTGTCGATCGAATGAAAACAGGATATCCTCGATCGTTATCTCAGGATTGAGGATGAGTCCTAATTCGGCTAATTTAGCTAACTGTGCCTCTAATTGCAAAATTGGTTTACTCCCAGAAAGTTAGATGGCGATCGTGATACCTCTTTTAAGCGTAGCGCAAATATTCTGGCTTTCTGGCTGAAATAGCCGTGGGTGCGATCGATTAGATTAAAATTGGTGGAGACCGAGCGAGATTAGCCTCAGGCGGTTAGTCTCGCTGTTGAAAAATAACCGATCGCATCGATGCTTGCAATTCCTAGTCACGAGAACAACTATCATCGAGAGCATGTTTTACTGCTGCTGGAAAATTTAAACAGATGGACGGGTTACGATCTCATCGCCGATTATGGCTTTTCATTAGATACATTAGGCTCGCAAGTATTTAATGCCGACTTCTATCTATTAAGTCATAATAACGCTGCCGATCCCATTTTGACTTATGGAAATCAGCAAGTATTAGCACAGTGGGAAGTTTCTTGGGCAGAAATAACAACCATGCACTCTAGAGAGACTGCCAAACCAATCGATCGCGCGGAGCGATCTGCAATGATGGCACGAGTTAAGGTCGATAATTATATCAATGGCTATAGTGGCGTTCGCATTAGCAAAACTGGAAAAGAATTTACCATCTCAGACGGAATTGTCTGGAATGTTTTTACAGCAAATGGCGTTTTTTATGGGCAGGCTGCTTGGTTTAAAGAAGTTGAAAATCGCCCGATCGATACGAATTCGATCTAATAAAAATCGGCTGCTTCGATCTCCTGGTAACGATCGAAGTCAGCCGAAACCCGATCGATTGGTATCTTCTCGATCGGAAATTACCCTGTAACTGCACGAACGACTATTTCGAGCGGACGTTACTCAGCAAAATTACTGAGTACCTTTGTTTTTTTACGTTACTCGCACGCACTGGGATCGGTCAAAACGTATTAGTTTATAGCACTTGACTAGTATTGACAAGACGATCGTTGCAAGATAAGCTGATTACGATTTTAAGCTATTTGGCTTAGGCATAATCGATCGACTTCAAAGGCAGCGACTGGGTAACTTGTAAGGAGACAAATTATGAATGCAACGCTTAGAGCTGCGATCGGCGGATTATCCGCGATCGGCCTCTGTACGACTAACTTATCCGCTCAAGCGGTAACTCTGGTTAATGGTGACTTTAGTCAGAATAACCTCACTAGTACTACTCTCACAGAACGAGGAATCGCAGGGAATCCTCCTCTAGGAACGGGTTCTTCGGGCATACTCACTAACACGGCTACTGCTACTGGATGGAGTTTTGGTAGTGGATTGAATTGGCTGGTTTCGATGGGGAATGCTTACCGAGATAATTTGAATATCAAAGGCGGACGAGGTGACGGTACGCAGCAAATGTATGGTAATACTCCAATTCTCAATCCGATTGTTGGCTCACAAAACTTTGGCACGACCAATGGTTTTTATGTAGTTGCAGATGGCGACCCTGGCTTTGCAAGTACGATTACGCAAACAGTTTCTGGGCTAACACCAGGACAGTTATATGCTGTCAGCTTTTATCAAGCAGCCGGACAGCAAAGAACCTTCGAGGGTGGCACGATCGAGCAGTTTGCAGTTAATTTGGGCAGTACGGTCTTGACTACATCAAATTACAAAACTGCTGGGAAGTTGTCACGACTAATGTCGCCGATCCAACCTTACGGGCCAGGACGAGATGTAGATGTAACACTACCGAGTGGTCAAACAAATACGGCTACTGCCGTCAGTCCTTGGCAGCAGGAGACGCTGACATTTACAGCCGATGCTGCCTCTACTACGCTCTCGTTCTTGGCAGTCGGATTGCCTGGTGGCAAGCCGCCATTTTCGCTGTTAACTGGCGTTAGCGTCACTGCCGTCCAGGCTCCCGAACCTTTCACAATTATCGGTACGATTGTAGGCGGTGCAGCAGCTTTGGGGTTGAGAAAGAAACTAAAATCTGACAAAAATACCTAAATAAGTCCTGAAGTGTTTGAATTCGTAGCTGTTTTACTTAAAGAAGTTGAGAGTCGCGCCATCGACACGAGTTTGAGCTAATAAAAAGCAGCTTCGATCGATCGATTGCCTAGCAACGATCGATCGATTCTAAAGGTAGCAATTGGGTAACAGGTAAACCATATGATGTAACATTTTATCAGGCTGCTGGACAGCAAAGAACATTTACTGGCGCGACAACCGAAAGATGGCGGGTCTGTCTCGATACAAGTATTCTGAATTACGATACTACTGGCGCACAACTCGCAAAAACTCAGCTATCAACTATCAATATATTTCCAAATACAGCTACGCGGGTAACCCCTTGGCAAAAACAGAAACTAACATTCACCGCTAATAGCACTAGCGATATCTTGACGTTCTTGGCAGTTGGCACTCCAGCCGGAAAACCACCATTCTCTCTGTTATCTAGTGTCTCGGTTACACCTACTCCCGTTCCCGAACCTTTGACGATTATCGGTACGATCGTCGGCGGTACGGTCGCGCTGCGGCTGAGAAAGAAACTATCTAAATCTACCAAAAATGCCTAAATAAATCCTCAATTGTTTGAATTCCTAGCTATAACTTTTAATTAGTAATTCAAATACTAGAAAGTTTACTAACAACCGAGCTTTACCGATCGTCACGATCGAAACGCATTTTCGGTTGAGGTTGCGCCATCATTAAGCACAACCTCAATTTGTTTTAGCAAGATTTTTAACCCAAACTTATAGACGGTTTGATAACATGCAACAGTATCTACCATCATTAGCATTAGAAATCTTCAGCTTATGTACTTGGTTGGTAATTATCGCGATCGTCTTTATCCCGCTAGAACGGCTGTGCGCCCAGCAAAAACAACCAGTTTTGCGGAAAGAATTTTTCATCGACTTGGGTTATTACTTCCTCAATAGTCTGCTGCCCAAATTGCTGCTAATTATCCCCATGTCGATCGTCGCTGCGGCAGTTCATCAGATCGAACCCAGCGGCATTTATACTTGGGTAGCAGCACTACCATTGCGAGTTCGGTTCGTCCTCGCGATAATTGTCGGCGAATTTGGTGCGTATTGGGGTCATCGCTGGTCGCATGAGATTCCCTGGCTCTGGCGGTTTCATGCCATCCACCATAGTTCGGAAGAGATTGACTGGTTGGTAAATACTCGCGCCCATCCGTTGGATATGTTTTTTGGACGGTTTACGGGCTTAGTCCCGATCTATCTATTAGGTTTGGCACAGCCAACGGCAGATTCTGCGGACATCGTACCGCTCCTATATTCGGTAGTTGGTACCGTCTGGAGTTTCTGGGTTCACGCAAATATGAATTGGCGGTTTGGGTTTATCGAACGGTTGCTGGCTACGCCTGCTTTTCACCATTGGCATCATACGAATGATGGTGCGGAGTATATCAACAAAAACTATGCCGCAATTTTGCCGATTATAGATATCCTCTTCGGTTCATTTTATCTTCCCAAACATCGCTGGCCGCAGAAATATGGGATCGAAATGCCGATCGAGCCAAGCTTGACCGGACAACTTTTACAACCATTAAAATGGTAGTCATGTAGATTTGCTTATGTCAATACAGGTGGCAACCCAACCGCCTTGGGCGTAACTAATTCACCCTCAAAACTCATCGCATATTCACCGATAGTTCTCGCTTCAGCAACTTGACGGCGGAGTTCGGCTCGATCGAAATCATTATCTACGCCGCCTAGTAAATATACAATCAACTTAGCCGCTAAATCGCGCCCAGATACCAGAATGCGTTTCTTATTAGGGTCGAATAAAATCCCATACCACAGAGATTGGGGCAAATTAATATTACTAAACCCACCATCGGCATCATAGCGATCGAGTTTACGGAAAACCTCAGTTTCAGCCATTTGTTTTTTAAAAACCGCCATTCCCACCCCTTGAGCGAAAGCAACTTGTCCGACGGGGCGAAATAATAAATGTCCCTCACCACTATCGATTTCAAAACTAAATCGACGCAATTTGCTCGTATCTTCTCCTTTGAGCCGTCCGTAACTGGTAAATTGAGATAACTTATCGAATAACTGACTAAAAAACTCAATTCCCACTTCTAATTCGGCGGTATCTGGACGCAACGGCACCAAACCTTTCTGCGCTTTAGGCTTCCACTGTGGGAACCGATATTGCAGATATTTCGCCGCCATATCTTGCAACGCTTGCAGAGTTGTCAGCACGGTAGTTTTAGTCGCCACCGTCGCACTATCCCAATTCACTCGCGGGTTGCGTCCTGGCAGATCTTTTAATAACGGATGATTGACAGCAATCTGTCTTGCCACGATCGCAAAACCATCATTTTCATCTAATTGCGCTAATTGTCCTTTACTCAACGCGATCGCCATCAGATTAACATGGACGAAGATCGATCGAACTCTACGGCGCGCCTCTAATTGCGTCTCACCTTTTACCACCGCCGAGATAAATTCGATCCCGATCGTTTCCTGCGGTAAACTTTCTAAATATTCTTCAGATGTCCCCAATTCTGCGAGCGTAATTTTATTACCCACTGGATGCCGCTCTTTATTATATCGAGGCAATTCACCCGCGCGTAATAACTCCATCAATCCCTGTACGCCCATCAACCGATGTTGTCCGTCGAGAGCATAAATTCGCACGGATTCGCCCACATCTAATAACCCGAAACTATTATTACCATCGATCGGCATAAATATCGCTGCCGACTCCGTTGCTTTACCGCCTCTCCCCCACTCATTCGCATGAATATTATCAACCCAATCCCGATCGATCGTCACTAGTACGGGTGGGAATTTATGAGTAGTTCGTCCTGCTAAATATTGAACTAAAGCAGCCTGTCTGCTCCAATCTAGCGGACGCTGTTGGATAACTTCGATACTGTCGCTATCGATCGAGATGTTCTTATCTTGAGGCTGATGTCGATCGGATAGCAAACTCATCTCCGAGGCATATTTTACTCGATCGGCCAACCATTGCAGCGTCACAGAGCCGATATAAGCCTCGCTACCACCCATATTGGTACGTTGGACGAGGATTTCATTAGGCTGAAGGTTCGGAATCTTGCTAGCTGGCATTGTCAAGGGCTGAGTGAAGTTACCGCAACTAGACTAGCAGCTTTCCCGCCACCCCCTCCAGAGGTTTTTAAAAACTTAACAGACGATTTTTTAGTGCTGGCTAATATCTTCTTTAGCTGCTAGTAATTCATAAAACTCGTTTAATTTTCGACGGAGAGTTTCTTTAGGAATGAGTTTAATTTCATATTCAGCAACGATCGTAGGGCTAAGGGAACGGCTCAAGGCATATTCAATAACTTCATCATCTTTATCGCGGCACAGTAACACGCCAATGCTGGGATTTTCATGAGTTTTTTTAACATCTCGATCGAGAGCTTCAAGGTAAAATTCTAATTGCCCCAGATGTTCTGGCTTGAATTTATCGATCTTGAGTTCAAAAGCAACCAGGCTTTGCAGTTCGCGGTGATAGAACAGTAAATCGATAAAAAAATCAGTATTGCCAACTTGAAGGCGATATTCCTGCCCCATAAAAGAGAAATCGCGTCCGAGTTCGAGGATAAAGTCTTTGAGGCAAAGAATGAGTGAGGTTTTGAGGTCGTTTTCAGAGTGGCTGGGAGGCAAGTTTAAGAAATCTAGGATGTAGCTATCGCGAAATACTCCAGCTAATTTCTGGGGCTGCGATTGGTTAGCTACTGGTAATTTAGCGTCGGCTAGTAGGGTACGCTCGAAGATACCGCTATTGATTTGTCTTTCTAGTTCGCGGGTTGTGTATCGTTCGGTGGCGGTAAGTTGGATATAGAACAGTCGCTCTGCTTCAGTTTTGCAGCGCGACATGATGATGCGGTGGTGAGTCCAGTTTAATTGCGTCCGCAGTGCGGACGCAATTTCAGGATAGGTTTCGTAAAATTGGCGCATCCTTTCTAGATTGCGCTTTTCAAATCCTTTGATGCCAGGTTCTTGGGTTTGGATGAATGCGGCAAGCTGTTCGATTGCTTTTTGACCCCATTCAGTTGTCTTCAATCGTTCGCTGATATATTTACCAATGCTCCAATAGAGTTTGATGAGTTCTTGGTTGCTGGTCGCAATGACGTAATTTTGAGCGGTTCTGATGAGATCGAGAATTTCGGTAAATTGGGGCTGCAATTTATCTGTCATGACTCTGATATTAGTTTTGGACAAGGATTTTGTGGGGATGGATGCGGGGAATCTTGCTGGCTGGCATTGTCACTGTTTTATTACAAAAGTCAAGATCGCAATTATTTGCACTTATCACCTACTATATGGACTGATGATACAGTATTTTTGCTTATATTTTTACAAATCAGCTCATTTTTGAGCTGCAATGCCTTGACAAATGCTTTTTCGCGGATTATCGTGTTTGTTATGGATAACTACAAAAAGTATCAATCTTTATGGATAACAAACGTTCGAGTGCTAATGTAATTCCGCTACCAACTGCAAAAGATGCACAGGAGCAGGCTTATCAAGATTCGATGACTTCTGGCGCAAGGACATTTATTTGTCATGTATATGAGCAAGGTCAACGAACTCATCTAGCATTCTCGCTATCATTATCAATGCTACTAGAACTTGCAAGGTTAAATAGTGCAGATGGAAAAAAGAACAAATCGAATGTTGACGAGATGATAAATCGTCCATTAATGCAAAATCATGTCAAAGAAATTGCTAAGTACTTAACAGAAACACCTTCTTATATTTTGCCACCATTTATTTTCAATTCAGATACTCCTATCAAAGTTTTCACTTTCGGTGAAGGCCCTGTTAAATGTGGATACGCATTAATTCCTAGTAATATTGCTTTGTATGTTACAGATGGGCAGCATCGTCTAGAAGCAATTAAAAAGGCAATAGTAATTAAGCCAGAATTACATAATGATAGCGTTACTGTTTTGGTGGTTCAAGAAGATGATATCGATCAAATTCATCAAGATTTTGCAGATTGTTCTAAAAATGAACCAATACCAGCCGCATTACGTGCATCATTTGACGTAAGTGATTTTCTGTCTAAAATCAGTAGAGATCTTACAAAGCAACTAAATATATTCAATGGTAGAATTGATAAAATATCAAAGACTGTTGGCAAAGACCCAGATTATATTTTTACAATGAATCAGTTAAGAGCTGGTGCATCTGAATTTTTGTATGGAGACAGTAAAAAGCTTGACTCTTACACTGAAGAACGCGATGGAAAATACCAAATGCTTCTAGATAAAACCAAGCTTTTCTATACTGAATTTGCAGTTAACAATACAACATGGAGTCTTTTATGCCAACCACACTCTCAATCGACTAACTTTGTAAATCTATACAATTTACGACAAGAGAGAATTGATTTTAATTCGGTAGGATTTCAAATAATCAGCAGAATTGGGCATTTGATATTTTTTGAAAACAATTTTAGTGATGAACAGAATAGTCTACTAATCAAGGCATTAGCTAGTTTAGACTATCGTCGCAGTTGTATTTTATGGCACAATAGCGTTGTAATTGATGATGATAAGGGTGGAAAGAAAATAATTTCTCAAAGAGCTGCGATTACAAAAGCTCTCAAAGTTGCTATCGCTGAAGTTGAAAAACAAACAGGAATAAGTCTAAATTAATAATTAACCTGATTATTGATATACTGTTTATGGTGGGTTGCGTGCAACTCACCTATTTGCATTATTGCAAAATTGTATACTCAGAGACTATCTTGTATGACAGAAGCTACCACACTACCACCCGAACAGCGCAGTGTCGCAGATTTCATAGAAGATGTTAGTAAGTTAACTGTTGAAATCCAAGAACTTTATTGCAGCGACAGTATCCCGTGGATTTTAGGTGTATCTTGGGGGAAAGATTCTAGTACTATTTTACAGCTTGTTTGGAACGCGATCGCGACATTAGCACCCGAACAACGTAAAAAAAAGGTTTACGTAATTACTACCGATACTCAAGTAGAAAATCCGATCGTATCTAATTGGGTTCGTCGTTGTATCGAGCAAATAAAATCTCAAGCAGAATTACTTCAACTGCCGATCGAGGCACACTTACTTAAACCAGTAGTAAAAGATTCGTTCTGGAGTAATTTAATTGGTAAGGGTTATCCGGCACCTAGAAATGGATTTAGATGGTGTACCGATCGATTAAAGATTAATCCTGCCAATCGGTTTATTCGTGAAGTGGTGCAGGCAAATGGTGAAACTATCCTAGTTTTAGGTACTCGCAAAGCAGAAAGTAATAAACGTGCGATGACGATGAAGAAGCATGAGAAAAATCGAGTTAGAGATTATCTCAGCCCTAATGCCCGTTTACCTAATTCGTTAATTTATAGTCCGATCGAGGATTGGCGTACCGATGAGGTATGGATGTATCTGATGCAATTTCCCAATCCTTGGGGTGGGAATAATCAAGACTTATTCAGCCTCTATCGCGGCGCGACTGCCGATAATGAATGTCCGTTAGTTGTCGATACATCTACACCTAGTTGTGGCGATTCTCGCTTTGGTTGCTGGGTGTGTACGCTGGTGAATAAAGATAAATCGATGGAGGCAATGATTCAAAATGATGAAGACAAAGAATGGTTGCAACCATTATTAGATATTCGGAATGAATTAGATATTTATGACGATCGCGATAAGCGAGATTTTAGACGCATATATGGTAGAGTCGAACTATTCGAGCGCAAGTCTAAAGATGGTACCGAAATAGCACCGATTCCTGGGCCTTATACTAAGTTTTGGCGCGAACATTGGTTGCGACGGGTGCTGGAAGCACAGGTACAAATTCAGCAAACTGCACCAGCAGATATGCAGGATATCACCCTGATTACTGATGAAGAGTTAGGGGAAATTAGACGCATTTGGCTGGAAGAAAAACACGAATTTGACGATAGTTTACCGCGAATTTATGAAGAAGTAATGGGCAAACCGTTTAAAGATACTCGCATTCAGGAAAAGAAACTATTAGGCGGCGATGAATGGTCGATCTTAGAAGAGATCTGTAGCGACGATGCCATGCACCTAGAATTGATGGCAAAATTGCTCGATACCGAACGCCAACATTCCACAAAATCGCGGCGGGGAGTTTTTGAAAACCTCGAAAAGTGTTTCGATAGTAGTTCTCGATCGAAAGAAGAAGCAATTGCGATCGCACATGAAAAGCGAGATCTTAAAGATGCTGTCAACGAAGGAAATGTCGAAAAGGTCAAGCAATTAACCTGGGCGCAGATGAAGTTTCAAAAAGAGGAAGAAATCGATTCGATCGATTAATTGGCGATCGATACCCGCTCGGTTACCAAAATTTTCATCCCTTCTTTTGCCACGATCGATTCGGAAAAAATTCGTTTCGATTGTAACTCAACTGCATCCATGAATCGATCGTCATGACTGGGATCGTGGTGGAAAATTACCAGCTTTTTGACTCGTGCGGCTTGGGCAATTTTCACACCTTCTTGCCATGTCGAATGTCCCCAGCCGACCTTACTAGTTTGGGGATGATAATACTCTTCATTGGTATAAGTAGAATCATAAATTAGCACGTCAGCTCGCTCGGCTAATGCCAATACATTGCGATCGAGTCCAGTGCTAAAGTGTTCGGTATCGGTAATATAAGCAACGGCATAATCTTGCCAGCTCACGCGATAGCCCATCGCTCCACCAGGATGATTTAATTTGCCTGTGGAGACAGTAACTTCGCCTAAATTAATTTTGTCGCCATAATCGAGATTGTGAAAGCGTAAATTGGCACCCATTACCTGCAATGGTACTGGAAAATTAGGCTGATTCATCTGATCGTGCAGACGGTGTTCGATCGTTACGCCATGGGGAATTACACCACCATAAATATCAAATTCATTACCCTCCATAAATGCTGGAGAAAAGAAGGGGAAACCTTGAATGTGATCCCAATGTGAGTGTGAAAAAAATAGATGTCCGTTGATGGGAAGGTGACTCATTAATGATTGTCCTAAGACATGAATCCCCGTTCCTGCATCAAAAATCAGCCGATAACCACCCACTAACATTTCCACGCAGGGCGTATTACCACCGTAGCGCACGGTGGCGGCTCCAGGACAAGCGATACTCCCGCGTACTCCCCAGAAATTAATGATAAATTGGTCTTCCAGTTTGGACATGGATCGAATCGGTGGACGGGTGAGAGTTGACAATTTTGAGACATGTGTTGCAACGGTATCGTCCATCTTGAGGCTCCACATTGCCACGTTAATACAGTCAAAAGCTGTAGATTCGCCGATATGAGCTAGACAATACTCTCCCTGTAGGCTGCTGCGTGCCGCTAAAAAGTAGCTTTGTTGGAGGTTGGTTTACCCCCCAACCTTTTATAAGGGGAGGGCTGGGGTGGGGCAAGGGACTACGCAGCAACACCTTCAATCTTGACAATCGGTAACTCTCCAGCCAGAATCTAACTTATTA
>NZ_PVWO01000052.1 GCF_003003845.1 Chamaesiphon polymorphus CCALA 037
AAACTAATGTTGTGGAATACATGTACAACGATAAATACCATTAAGTAAAAGCTTTGCACATCTTCTCTATATGATAACCCAGTGCAAGCGGGATTCGTATTGTCAAATGGCGAACTAGGCAATGGCTCGATCTCGGTCGAACCCATGATCTACAGGCTCATCTGTACGAACGGCATGTCGGTTCCAGACCGGAAAATTCGCAAAAATCATGCCGGACGAGCCACTGAGAATGCAGATCTATATGCAAATGATACTCTTGCTGCCATCGACGATGCGTTTAAACTCAAGGTTCGCGACCTCATCCGCAATGCGATCTCGATCGGTACCTTCAACGAAATAGTTGAAGATATGAAAGGTTCTAAGAACGATCGGATCGTCGGTCATCCCGCAAAAGCTGTCGAGCTGACGGCAAAAGCGATCGGCTTAAACGGTGATGAATCGAATAAAGTCTTAAATCACTTGATTCGTGCTGGTGACTTATCGCGTTATGGCATGTTAAATGCAGTCACACGTACCGCTGAAGACTTGCCCTGCTACAATCGTGCCAGTGAGGTCGAGCGACTTGGTTCGAGCGTCTTATACCTACCTCAAAGCACCTGGCGCGAGGTAGCAACCGCTGGTAATTAGCTAAAATGGAGAAATCCCAGTAAGTAGGATTACTGGGATTTCTCAAAACCAAACAAATTCAATACTAACAACTAAGATAACACTATGTCCCTGACGATTGAAGTCGAACTTAAAGATGTCTTAAATGGTATCAACCAAAAACTAGACGTTATTCAGAAAGATGTAACTGACTTAAAGCTAGGTCAAGCTGAAATTAAAGGCGATATCAAAGCTGTTGATGAAAGACTCAGTGGTAAAATTAATACCCTTGAAACTAAAGTTGATGGTCTGACTGCACGAGTTGGCAGTCAAGAGTTTCTATCGCGCACGATCGTCGGCGGTTTGGTTCTCATTATCCTTGGTGGCGCAGCCAGAATGTTCTGGAGTTTTCCTGTAAATCCATAGATATTGCCATACTCTCTATCCACATCTGGCACCAGTCACGTTTGAAGACTGGTGTTTTTTCGCGCTCTTTTATAGACATAAAATAAAAGTTAAATCCTCATGAGAAATGGCATAGATTTAATTCATTACCCTTTAAGATTCAAGAAGGCATCGTCAAACTGTTTCTAATTGCCAGAGGTGATGGGCTGCTCCCAATCGTTGCCAGAGAAAAACTCAATAAACTGCACAATATGACTGATGCTAAAACTATTAACTCATACAATACCTTCTTGGAGCAACAACCTCATGCAAACTGCAATAGTTAAATATCAAATCGGATCGTATGCTGGAAAGTTGAATGTCTTAATAGATGAAAACGATCCAGATGATGTCGTTCTTGCCAAGGCAAATGTTCAGCTACGTCAAGAAGCTGGTGCGGATTTACCAATGGGATCTGTGAAATTTACCATTCTTCAGCGCATCAATAAAACCTAGAATTGATGATTTACTGTATTTTAGATTTGATTAATTAACATGGATCTATCAATTTTAACTGACGACCAGCTTCTCCAGTTAATCAAATCGGTAACTAGAGAAGTTGCCAGACGTGCAATCTCCATTCGAGCTGCAACTAATAACTACTGGCAAGAAGCAAAAGAAGAGATTCTAGAAAATGAGAACGCTTGTCACACACCCGTTGATGACGAGCGCACCAAAGCAACCATTGTCAGCTTGCTCAAAAATCTAGACTTCTTTGCTCCTTATAAGTACGACCAGTTCTCAATGTCAATCTGGGAGAAAAATGGAGATATCCGGCTTTATCTCCAGCAAAGTTTCAAAGATGGTTGGAAGTTTACTTACTACCATACGGGAAACCCCTGGAAGTTTAAAGCCTCCGTTGAAGCTCCAGAGTTAGATCCCAGCGCAATCTTCGCATTTCGGAGCTTTGGCAAACTGGTATGTGAGGAGCTGCCAGTAAGGTTTAAATGTTTTTCCAACCACGATCTCAAAAATCCGATCGATACTCAACTATTACAACGATACCAATCAAAATTATGAGTAACTTAGTTGACCCATTAGCAGCAATCGTGCAAGCAGCTTCACAACTACCAGATAAAGGCATTGCCGCCAATTATCATCGACGAATCGGTAGTGGCAATCCTGATATTCGATGCTTACTGCTCGACACCAGTGGATCGATGTCAATGGAATGTAAAGGTAAAGATCGACGAATCGATGTCTTAAGAAAGGCTGTAGAGGCATTAGACTGGCAATCTTATCGCTTATTTACCTTCGATTCACTCTGTGTCGAAATCCACGATCCCAGTGCCTTATGGACGACTGGTGGTGGAACGGCTTTAGATTTAGGACTCAAAGAAATCATTAAACTCAACCCCAGCCAAACAGTGGTGATTTCTGATGGAGAACCGAACGATGAAGAGGATGCTCTGACTGCGGTAAAACAGTTAACTGGAACTATTTCTACTGTGTTTATCGGCGACGATACGGATAAAGATGCCATTGCCTTTATGCGAAAACTCGCAACCCTTGGATGTGGGAATACCTACGTGCGAGACTTAGGGCGGGGTCACGCTGAATTATGTGCGACAGTCCAGCAGTTAATGCTACCACCTTCACAATCATAAAATCAAAAGCAAATAGGTCGATAAAGTGACTAAACGTCTAAAATTGGATGCCTGGAAAGAAGAAGTATTAGCCGGAAAACTTTGTCCGTACTGTAACAACTCAACCAATCGGATTAAAGGTTTAGAAATTTATGGCAAAAATACGTCTTGGTCGGATCTTGAGTTTATGTTATGTCGTCCTTGCTGGGCTTATGCAGGAGTACATCGAGAATCGGGAATCGCTTTGGGAAGTGTCGCTAATTCAACTTTACGCAATAAAAGAAAAGCCGCTCATCAAGTTTTCGATCGATTATATAAAGAAGCCCATTTGACTAGAGCGCAAGCTTACACATGGCTAGCCAATCAACTAAACCTGGATCGTAAGCTAACTCATATTGGTATGTTTGGGGAAGAATCATGCGATCTGGTTATTGAATTAGTAGTACCTTTTCTTGAAAAATTACGTCAACAAAAATTGAGTGGATAATCATATTGAAGCTATATCAATGATTGTTCAATTCCAAGTGTAATATAAAAGCAACTATTAATTGTGCTGCTAAAAAATAATTACTAGTTAAAATAAATGAAATTATGGTAAACTTCAAGACTTTAACAAATAATCTAAAACCACAATTAGATCGCGAAATACAGAATAATATCATTTCGCACTTGAAATCTATTCAACCACCCAAAACTCCATTAAAAGACCTGGAGTTGATTACTGTAAGAGGAATCTCCTTGCGCTGCTTCTCGTTCGCTCGTTCGACAGTAGACCTTGATAAAGAAATTATCAACTTGTTCAAAAGTGGCTACACTATTCTAACTGTTTGGGGAGAATACGATCCCAATGTACCTTGCGTCGTATTTACATGGCATCCAAAACTTTTAGATCCTGTTGAAAACGATCTCTCAACAACACAGGATTAGTAACTATTATTGAATGCCAAGCTACGGTATTAACTCTATCTACTCTAGCTAGAGTGTCTAGATATTAAGGCTTTTTAACAAATTTTAAAATTACATACATAAAAATATGACATCACTCATCAATTTAGAATCAGAGCGAGATGCACTAGTCGAGCTAATCATGGAGCTTGCCGAATCAGCCGCAGCAACAGAAGTCGATATTGCTGATGGCACGATCGATCCATTATCAGAAGCAAACACCACGGAGCAAATGTTAGCCAAGTTTGAAGAATTAGAGACAGCAATTGCCAATAAAGTCGATGCAATTGCTGCGGTAATTGCGGCTCAAAAAGGTGAGATCGATTATCTCAAAGCGCGACGCGATCGTTTTAATAAAGCGATCGAAGTCAAAACCAAGGCTCTAGAGAAGTTTGAGAGTTATCTTAAAATCATAGTTACCACTCGACCTAACAGTAGTATTAAAGGTAAGACAGCCACTATCAAAGTCGTTAACAATGGGGGCAAGCAGCCGCTGTGGATCGATCCAACCATTGATGCGAAAGATTTTCCACCAGAATTAGTAACGATCGTGACTACGTTTAAAGTAGATTCAAATACCGTTCGTCTAAAATTAGCGGCATCTGGCGATAATGAGTTCTCAGTCGGTGGTAAGGTCGTTGCCGCACTTCAACCAAGAGGAACGCACCTACGAATTAACTAGTTGATGTCCGCATTTACACAAACAATACCCCATCGATAACCTTCGATGGGGTTTCTTTTTAGGAGTGATAGAAGCATGAACAAAGAAATTGACTGGCAAATTTGTCAGGGGTTGCCAACTAGAATCTATCGAAATTTGGGCAATGGTCTAATGAGCTTAACTCAGCAGATTGATAAACGCTGGCTACTCGTCGGGCATACCAGTAATGTCGCGCTCGAATATCCAAAGTTTTATGTGTCGGAAGCTGGCAGACAGCGGGTAATTCGAGAAGGTCGAAAAAACGTCCATGCTTGGGCGGTCGGGCGACTAGCCATTACCGAACGAATCGATCGATCGGATCTCAAGCAAATCTATTACTGTCCCTATACTCAACCTTATTTCACATGGTTGGGTGGTAACGAACCTGTTAACGAGGCCGAACTATTAATAGTAATCGATAACCGAGTGTTCTGTACGAGTAATTATCGACAACCTCAATTAGCACTATTTTAATCGACCAAATCAATTGCCTTCGGATCTACTCCTAAAAATTAAATTCTTGCTGATATTTGCTATGAACGCCATAACCGATCGACCATTAGCTCTCTTTGTCTCACCAGACGGCAAAATTTATCCTGACAGTCTGATTTGCTCTGGCAAACTCTTCGATGACTTGGAAGGGAAGCCATGCCCCCATTCCGATCGCGGACGATTGCCCAAACCACTCCCTCTCGTTGGCGAAGCCTCTACCTCGGAGAATCGAGCCGATGCCAACTACAGTCTCGATAAAGGCAATCCTGGCGATCTCTGCCCTCCCTGTGCCAAACAACAACTTGCCAACTTGGGACATTGGCAAAGAGGAGATCGACAAGCCTTGCCAGTAGAACTTTTGCCACTACGTTTATTTAAATGCAGAATGTGGTTGTGGCTGGTTATTCCAGGTTTATATGATGTGAAGCCAAGTGAAATGTCAAACGGTGAGTAAATTGAATTACAAATAACCGATCGTGCAATTAGAACTTTTTCCCGAACCACAGTTACAAATTAGTGGAGAGATAGATCGATACTTAGTTATGTTTTCTGGAGGTAAAGATTCGCTCTATTTACTACTGTGGGCGATCGAGAATTTAGATACGTCTAAACTCGAAGTATGGCATCACTTAGTCGATGGCCGCGAAAGCAATCTGATGGACTGGGAATGCACCGAGAGTTACGTTCGGGCGATATGTAAATACTTCAATCTCCCTCTCTATTTTTCCTGGCTAGAAGGCGGATTCGAGCGAGAGTTGTTGAGAGATAATCAACCCAAAAGTTGCACATTTTTCGAGACTCCAGATGGTTTGCAAGTAGCTGGTGGAAATGGCAAACCGAATACCCGTTTGCGTTTCCCCGCGAAGGTAAGCGATTTAAGAACGAGATGGTGTTCTGCCTACCTCAAAATCGATGTCGCTAGAACTGCGATTGTCAACCAAAAACGGTTCGATCGCGCGAATCTCGTCGTGCTGACTGGGGAGCGCAGAGAGGAGTCGCAAGCTCGTTCTAAGTATCGAGAAGTTGGATATTATATGCAGCCGACAAGACATCGAACGGTGTATCAACATCGCGCCATCCTCGATCGTACGGAATCAGAAGTGTGGGCGAAAATTCATGACTCGCGACTCCCCATTCATCCAGCATACCTGTTGGGATTCCCTCGATTGTCATGCCGAGCATGTATATTTTCATCTCCCCAACAATGGGCGACGATTGCCAGGGATTATCACACTCAATTCGAGCGCATATCTAAGCTCGAACGAGAGTTAAATCATACGATAGACTCCAAATATTCAATCGTCGAACTCGCGCGACAAGGAACGCCATATCCGCTAAATCACGACCTGCTAAATATAGCAACCAATCGCGAATATCAGTTTGCTCTTAATACTAATCTAACTAACTAAGGAGAATCGATCGTGTACGAATCAGACAATAAAAAAGTACAAGAAATCGTCAGGCTCATTCAAATGGATGGTTGCGTGGTTGAAGGTAAAAAAATCACTTTAGATGAATTACCTCAGCTCTGCCAGAATCTCAACGATTCGGACAAAGAGGAAATCTCAGCTCTAGTTGAAGCTATTGCAGAAGAATTAGACGTACTATGTAGCGAACGCCAGCACTTAGATACTCAAATTAAGCCATTAAAAACTGCCAAGCAAAAATTGGTAAAACTAATTTAAATCATTGTCATTATGTATTATCTAATCGAGCAGTTAATAAAAAATAAAGTAGCTAATGACAAAGCCGATGCAATTGAGATTGTCGAATCGATGCGTCAGGAAATCGCTGATAGGGAAGATGTTTATGATGTACTCGCATTATACGATCTCGATTTGGATGATACTGTCTATTTGCTCTAATTACAATAACTCACATCAATATCTATTAGGCGATTCTCAAAGATGGAACTCGAAACTTACCAGATTACTATCGATCGATATCTCACTCATCATGGCTACGCTGTCATTCAAGATAATGGGCATGAAAAATTGATTCAGTTGAAAAATCTTAAATTGGTATGGATAGAGTCGCTCGATTCAGGTAAATATACCTTGGAAGAAGTTACTCTAGGTCGCGACGGAAACCGATGTGAAAACATTGATGCTTCGACAGCAATTACCCAGATTCAAGAATTAGAAGGTGGTGATGATATTTTCTATAAAGTCTGGCATGTCGATGATGTCCTCTCCCTCAGTCCGCGTCTAGACCGAGATTTAGCCCGATTGGTATTGACGATGGCAGTAGAACAACACGATTCAAATATAGGTATTAACTGGGATGTTATTAGAGAATATATCGGCCAAGTTCGCAAGATGAAATCCACAGAAATTATCTAAAGCCTAAAATCTGTATCATTCTGCCCGTTTTCCTAACTTTCTAACTTTAATTATGATAAATACTTCAAATGAAAATAGTACTCCTTCCTGCCATTGGTTCGCCCATAACTGGGAATCGGAGAGCTTCTTCCCTACCCAGGCAGAAGCAATCGCTCAGGCAAATTCCGATCTCGAATATTGTCAAGATTTAGATGATGGTTCTTGGGCAGATTACGTCGAAGACATCTATATCGGCTATGTCACACATCAGGTTAAACCAAATAACGAGGGATACTCACTGGTTTCGACATTAGACGACAATTCTCCAGAGGAGAGGCTTTGCCAACGTAAGATCGCTACAGTTTTAGCCGCCCTGAGATACTTTCAATCGAGTCGCGAATATATGAGTCTAGATCTGCCGCATTTTATCGATGACGATCCGTTGTCTAACGAGGAAATCGACAAACTGTGCGAATTAATTAATTGTGGAGAAGAAGTGTTGTGACGACATGTATTTAAGTTGCTTCTATATCAAATCCAATCTCTGATGCCAGCAAATTACTTTGCTGGCTTTTTTGTGTCCATTTATTACCAAACATCATGATTGCCCAAGTTCAAACTAAAACTCAAACAGCTATTGTAAACTTGAGCGAAAAATTAAAAGCGGGAGAACGCTTGAGTCAAAATGTTGTGGTCGAATTGATGAGCTACGTCTTTGGAGATCTCGCTAGTGGAAAATGGCAATGGAAACAAGCGACAGATCTCATCGAAGCGGCTGCTGTCAAACTGCTACTCGATAACGATTGTAAATCGCTAGAAGAATTTGAGGATCTACAAGATCTAATCCCTCATCATCGAGTTAGATCTCAAGAGCAACTACAGTTTCAACAGTTCTCAACCCCACTTGCCTTAGCTTGGATTGTCGGTCAACTTTCTTGCGTGAAAGGTTCTGATATTATCCTCGAACCGAGTGCGGGAACGGGGATTCTGGTCGCAGCTACTGTCAATCGATTGTTGAACGACAAACCTCGCAGGATCGTTTTCAATGAAATTTCCCCAACTAGAAAAGCTCTGTTGCGGGAATTATTTGACGCACGATATCCAATTTATTCAGTCAATGCCGAATACATCAACGATACATTGAACCAAGGCGAACAGCCGAGTCTCATCTTGATGAATCCACCTTTCTCATCCTCGATCGGCAACGACCGACGCGATCGAGAATGTTGTATGAAACATCTGCGCTCGGCACTCTTGCGACTGCAAGCAAATGGCCGATTGGTAGCGATCGTGCCCCACTATCTCAGCCCCGAAAAACAGTCTAAATTCTTTGCTAGTCTGCCAGCCAGGTTGCAGTTGAGTTTGTTTGTCGATGGCAGTCATTATCGATATCACGGCACTTCAGTGGACACCCGCATTTTGGTATTTGACAAGCTGCCCCAGGCCGAAATGCCCGAATCTGTCGATCTCAAATTTGCTGCATCGGCTCGCGATCTGGCGAAAATTGCCTATGAAAAGTGCCCGCGCCGAGAAGTCGTCAATCCTTACGAACCAGTTGAAGTCAAAGACAAACCGATCGGGACGCTCGACTCAACCGACCCATTTGCCGGACTGCCATTATTCCAGATCCAGCCGATAGCGCAGCGCGAACTCATCTTTCGATCGCTCCCGTCAGTGCCCAGTCTCGCACCACCGATCGTCGAGATCGAACCGCGCAAGCAGTTTGACGATCTAATGCGGCTCGATTATCAACCAGCTACCTACGCTCGTTCGCCGATGACCGATGGTATTTATGCCGTTTATCGCGCCGCGATCGCCATTGTTGGAGCCACTCCCCACCCATCCCCTATTTGTGAAAGTATCGCCATGTCTGCAATTCATCCGCCCATCCCCACCGCTCGCCCGTTATTACCTGCCAGGATCGTTAATGAGGGTTTGGCTTCTGATTGCCAACTGGAGACATTGGTTTATGCTTGCGAAGCTCACTCCAAGTTACTCGACACCCCTTGGTATATTGCCGACAATGGCCAGATTACCGTGACAAATCCCGACAATCCCACTGGTAAGTATCATCGTCAGGCGTACTACTGCGGTCACAATACCGGACTGGGAAAGAGCCGCATCATCGCGCTGCTTATCCTGACCAACTGGTGTGAAGGACGCAGACGAGCCGTTTGGGTGAGTAAAAATGAGGATCTCCTTGAAGATTCGCGCTCTGAGTGGCAAGCAATTGGTGGTAATGCGGCTCAGGTAGTGCCCATATCTAAATTCGATCGACACAAACCCATTTTAATGTCACAAGGAATCTTATTCGTCACCTACGGCACCTTGCGGAGTGCTGCTAAAGGTACTGCAAAATCGCGGGTCGCCCAAATTGTCGAGTGGCTGGGCGAGGACTGGGATGGTGTTTTGTGCTTTGATGAATTCCATTTGATGTCAAACGCCAACGGGGAGCAGAGCGATCGCGGCCCCCGCAGTGCCTCTGCTCAAGCCCTAGCGGGAACCAACCTTGTCAATCTCCTCCCAAATGCTCGTGTCACCTATTTGAGCGCGACGGGTGCGGCAAAGGTGAGCAGTTTAGCTTACTGCCAGCGGCTAGGATTATGGCAGACTAAAGCCTTTCCCTTTGCATCGCGATCTGATTTCATTAATTCGATCGAAAATGCTGGGGTGGCTGGGATGGAAATGGTCGCTAAAGATCTGAAATCGATCGGGCTTTATCTCGCTCCTAGCTTGAGTTTTGATGGAGTTAAGTACGAAACTGTCATTCACCAACTCACCCCCGAACAGCACGAAACCTGGAATATCTATGCCGAGGCATTCAAACACCTTCACCACAAATTTGACGAGATCCTGCGAGCCGTCAACCTCGAAACCGAAAGTGGCCGATGCACTAACTCTCAAGCTAAAGCTATTGCTATAGGCATGTTCGAGAGCGTCAAGTTACGATTCTTCAACGCGCTGATCGGTGCGACGAAAGTGCCCACACTCATCGACTGTATCGAGCGAGATTTAGCAGCGGGACATGCTTGCGTTGTGCAACTGGTTTCTACCGGAGCTGCGTCGATGGAAAGAAAACTTGCAGAGATTCCCGCTAGCGAGTGGGGCGATATGCGAGCGATCGATTTCACCCCAAAAGAGGGAATTATCGAGTATTTGATGACCGCCTTTCCCGTCCACATTTATCGGGTATCCCAGGACGAGCAAGGCAACATGCAAAGCGAAATCATGACTGACGAAAACGGCGAACCGATCGTATCTCAAGAGGCATTCGCGGTGCGGGAGAAGCTGCTCGAACAGATGTCGATGTTACCCCCTGTAAATAGCTTGCTCGATAGCTTGAATTGGCATTTCGGCACTAACCTAGTTGCAGAAGTCACCGGACGCACCAAGCGAGTGATTCTCAAAGATGGTCGCTATCAACTCTCCCAACGGTCGGGTTCGAGTAATATCGCTGAAACAAATGCGTTTATGGCAGATGAAAAACGGATTTTAGTATTTTCCCAAAGTGGTGCAACTGGGAAAAGTTACCATGCCGACCTCAAATGTAAAAACCAACGGCTCCGTCGTCACTATCTAGTCGAATCGGGGTTTTCGGCTATCGGCGCGGTGCAGGGGCTGGGTCGCACCCATCGAGCGAGTCAAAGCCAGCCACCAGAAATCGCGCTACTCACTACCGACATCAAGGGTGAACTGCGGTTTACTGCGACTATATGTTCTCGATTGGCTAGTTTAGGAGCGATTACGCGCGGACAGCGGGACGCTGGCGGCAACAGCGATTTATTCGACGAAGATACCAATAACTTCACCAGTCAGTATGCCAAATCTGCCTTGGGCGAGTTTTTCGCCGACCTTCACCGCGACGGAATTGGCGGAATTTCTCTGGGTGAATTTTGCCATCTGACCGGACTGAGGTTAACGAACGGTGAAGGAAAACTAATCGCTCAATTGCCCCAGATGACGACTTTTCTCAACCGCTTATTAGCTCTGCCGATCGGTTTGCAAAACATCCTGTTTGCTGAATTCGAGCAACGGATCTTAGACCGGATCGATCGAGCAAAGGCTGCCGGAAATTACGATCGCGGTGTTGAAAATTTGTTCGCTGATGGCGGGTTTGAAGTTATTGAGACTCAAATTCTCAATACTCACTCATCGGGTGCTGAGACGATTTGCTATGCGATCGACAAATTGAATAAGCCGCAACTAATTTCGCTCGATAGTGCCCAGAATCTGCTTGCAAAAAGTCAAGGATTTAGCTGTTACCGCAATACTAAAACTAATAACTTAGCAATTGGTGGGGCGATCGATAAGCGCATCAAGCGCGATGGTTCGGCGGTAGACGTAATGGCGATCTATCAGCCCGTCGCCAGCAAGTCGTGGCAGAAGCTCGACCTCCCCGACTTCCTAGATGTTTGGGTGCCAGAAATTCCTACAAACCAGTACTGGAGACAATGGCAACAATTAGTCGATTTGGCTCCAGAATTCGATCGCGAACGGATATATCTAATCTGTGGACTGTTGTTACCCGTTTGGAATAAATTACCCGACAGTAATTCTAAAGTCTTCCGGCTCCAGGCTAATGACGGTCGCATCCTGCTCGGTCGGGCGATCGATAAGCACGAAATCGAGAAGGTGTTTGCCAATTTTGGGGTGCATAGCTCGGTTAAACTCACCGCTGAGGATATTTTCAAATTGGTATGGGAAGATCGGCAGGTAAAATCTGCGGGTGACTGGAAGCTGCAACGAAATTACCATGCAGGGGTCGATCGACTGGAGGTGCTAGCGGTCTATGGTAGCGATCGAATCGCGCGGCTTGAGGCGATGGGCTGTTTTACTGAGATTATTAACAATCGCAAAAAAGTGTTCGTTCCGCTCGATCGTGCGGTTGAAATTGTAAATAAACTGATATCTTAACTACGAAACCTTCAGATGCTGGCGACTTGTAAAAGTAATTGGCAATCTTTGCCAATTACTATCGGGAATTTAGTCGCTCTCTTCCCTCAGTCGCCCTAACAACTGTTTCAATTGCTCCAGCCGTAGGGGAGAGTAGGTACTATTCTGAGATCGCCCTTCGATCTCCCTAGCCAGAGCTATTTTAAGTTCGATCCACTCCGAATGAGTCAATGCAATAGATCTGCGGCGTTCGCGAAGCGTCCCCAGTGGGGAATCGTCAGTTGGCAGCATTCGCTCTGCTGGTAAATAGTATGGGGTAGAATCCTCTGTCATTGCAAAGATCGATAGTATCATTCCCCTAGTGTATGGTTGCCACACCAGGACTGTTCTGTTGTATTCGACATGTCTAGGGCTGCGTGAGTTGCCAACTAACAAAGCTTACCCAATTGCTTGCCAGTGTAACCTATAACATTCGGGTTGGTAGGAAAGAGCCAGGTTTGACGGTTGCGGTGCGAGATTTCTCTACCTCCAGTAGACTATATCGATGAACTGAGTAGGCTATAGGTGAAAATAAATTTGGATGTATATCGACATATTAATGATGGGTAACATAGGTGAAGTAGATCGAAAATTTAAATGAATATTTCATCGTTATTGGAAATAGCTTCTCGCTGGCTTCCTTGGGGATTTTTTGGAACCATACTGCTTAATTGGTTGAGAGAAAAGTTTTTTCGTAAGATCGACGTTTGCTTCCCCGATAGAAACTTAGGAGATAATTGTGATGCAGTTATTAAATATGAAGATATCGATATAAAATGTACGTCATATAATGAAATTAAAGCTGATGATTTTAGAATACCAATAAAAATTTATTTCGCTTCACAGTGTACTATCAAAAGCTATAAATTAATCTATAAATCTGGCTGCAACGTCAAACCAGAAATAGTAATTGACGAGCAAAACAAATGTATTTATATTGAGCCGTTGCGATTAATTAAAGATGACAAATTTTCAATTAGAATCGAATACTCTGGATTACTGTATCCAGCAAAATTAGAGGGGAAAATTCAAAACGGAGAAATTATAGCTGATTCGCAGCAAAGTAGATACAGAAAAAAATCAAGATTTTATCTATACTCAAATTTCTTCTTTTATGGCTTATGGTTGGCTGCGAATATTCCGCCGATATTTGGGCTGACAATTCCTAATTCAACTCCTATCAATTTATTTATTTTAGGCGGTCTTAGTTCAATTTCAATCTGGATGCACTTGCAATGTCATAAGCTTGACGATAGATGTAGCAAAGTATTTGAGGTGTAAAACTGACTCTCAAAACTTGCCTTCAACTATTAAGTAGTAATACTTTAAAGCCGATTCAGTATCAGTAATTCTCAAGTCTAATTCAAGCTTTCGAGCTATATTAACCTCAATTTGGTCTTGAATCTCAATAGTTACTCGCATTACTTTCTCTAATTTATCGGCCATCGAGCGCGCATCTTTTTCTAGAAGAGATCTGCTGCGCGCGATCGCTGGATAATCTTCTACGAGCGTATTGGCTGAGATAACCCAAGTAAAACCAGCGAACATCATCACGATATATAGAAGAACTGCAATGGTAATGTCTGATGAGGTAAATGTCCCAAATGTAAAATTTTTGTATCTACTATAAATAAAGATATCGAGCAGTAAAAATGAGCCAGTCAGTGCCAATGAGCTGAGAACATTAGCATCAACCTCGAACGTTTTGTAAATAAAACGGCTCAATCTCGATCGAATACTCGAACGCTCGATCTTTATATCTAACTCGTAGCAAATAAATAATAATTTCTCAGAATACTCACGCAGAAAATTTACAAGTATCTGCCTGTCGTCAGATTCATACTTATAGATTTTCTGCGGAGCGATCGCTTCGGAAGCTTGTTTTTTGTCATCCATCCACTTTTACGACTTTTTCACATTGCATGGGAATCGGAAAGGTTACATATCTTGCTGAAAATTTAACTGATGGGCAAAAAGTAGCTATCAAAGAGTTCTAATTTGCTCGTGCCGAGCAAGTTGGGACGGATTCAAAGCGATCGAACGTGAAATTCAAATATTAAATTTTGACGATCCAAAGTCTTGACAGATCGTAAAAATCACAACTTAATTCTACATTACAATTCAACTGACGACTGACTATATATCCAGTATTCCCTAACATTAAACCCAACCATAGATCTACAAATTCCAACTTAGATCGCTCCTGCAATTCCACAAGCAACATCCGATCGCATTCCTTCATCGCCGATCGAATTCGAGTCACCCACTGCTCGATCTCCTCCTCATGAGCGATCCCCAACACCAAGTCGGTTACTCGTGCCACCTCCATTTCCTCAGTTAGCACCTCATCCCCAACCTCAGCCAACGCCTCAGCCACTGACAGCTCACGCACCACACTACTGCGCTCGTAGCCCCGCTCCACCTCCGGTAACACTGGCGACTCAATAAACTGCTCTAAATCCACAAAGCTCGATTGCCGCACGTATATATCGAAAGCATCCAACGGTAGACAAGGTTCCCGCTCTGGATGAGATAAATACCCAATCTCTGCTAGCGTCACCGCACAGCGATCGCCATAAATCTCCCCCAACCGCCGGATTGCCTCCCCCGCCACCGCTAACTTCTCACTCGTTGGCAAAAATTCGATCGATTCGGATACTCGATCGAGTAACCCAAATAAGTCAGCATCTACCGGAGTTTTCGATGCCGTGTCCAGAATGTCCCAGAGCGAAAGTTGAACGACTACTGACATTATGTTTGACGACGAAAGACGATTCGGGGCATCGTATTCTTCATTTGTGAGTCTTGCAAGATGTTTGCAACCTCGATTGAATCCTTCACATCATCGTCAATTGTATGCGGTGGCTGATGAGCTATTTCTAGATACTCAACTACCTCTTCCATTCCACATTCAATTGGATATATTTCAATCAATTCTGACAAGCTAATTTCGACGCGAGATTTAAGTGCCGTAGCAATTTGGGCGAGTAATTTTTGCTGCATTGTGAATTAACTATGGGGTACTGGACAAAAACTAACTATTTCTGGCAGAGAAAACACGGACGGATTGGGCACTGTTCGGGACTGATTAATACCTGAGACGCAAACTTTTTAAACCCATACTCCGTATCTAATACCGTCAGAGCCTGCCGGAGATACTCGTGAACTTGAGACGGCAACCATCCCGCACAATGGACTGGCGACACCACTGCTAACTTATTATGCCCATCCCAGACCTCAATCCCGATCGCATGAATCGGCGAATCTTCCCGCAGTTCCCGCCAAACTTGCAAAACTCCATAATTTACCTGGGGCACGGGAATTTGATGCTTGGTTTCAATCCGTTTGCGCGATCGCTTCTGGTTGATCCGATCGCGATTATTGATGTAGAAGCGTCGAGCAGTGCAAAGCTTATCATCCCAACAGTTAGGATGTTTGGCTCTAGCTTCGGCTGGGGATAGAGGGGCACAGCGGAGGCATTTAGCAGGGGTTTCTCTAGATTTAGCCATCCAGTTTTCAATTGCCTCTAAGAAATTCTAAGAAATTGTAAAAACTCCATTATGACCATCCAAATTGATAACATAGCGGTTAAGAATATTTCTACCAATAATTACTTCATCTCGCATGAAATCATCAGGAAGAGCATAAATTTGGTACTAATTCGCAAAACATCCCGTGATATCGCTCTCGTCTGCTAATTGCGAATTCAGTCTGCCAAATCCGATTGAGTAAAGCATCTTCATCAATATCGCTATCGATCGCTCGACCATCTTCAAATACAACATATTTTCCAGTATACTTACTGACTAAATCTGGAAGACAGGTATCGAAAATTTTGCCTTGACTAGTCACATAGTCATAACCTTCCTTATTGGGATACAAATCTTTAATGTGATAGCTCAAAGGATTACCATCCCGATCGATATAATGAACTTCATCCTCTGAGTCTGTCTGTAAATACGATTTTAAATCTTCGACATTTTCAAATTCTTGGGCTGTGCCCATTTTGACAGCTTGACGAACTCGCTCTCCAGTTGCGGCAATTTCATCCGGTCGTCGCTCGATTTGCTGCTGGCGAATTAGTTCGAGTAAACTATCCCGCTCGGCAACAGGAAGACTCGCGATCGCCTTGACAATTTCTTGATAAGTCATGGTACTACAACGCCTCCAAAATCCTGGCCGTGAGTCATATTTCTCTGTGTCTCACTATACCACACAGAGACGGCATCTGAAATCTTGTCTAATATTCGTCTAACATCTGGAAATGATTCTTTTCATACGTTCATTTTCACGATTTCACTACCGAATGCCCGTTTTAGCCCCCGATCCCTGCCAAAATTGCATATTCCCTCCAAAAGGGGGATTAGTGGGCGACAGAATACGCCCGAAAACCTGCAAGATGACCCCCAAAGCCTTGTTCTGTCTAGATGCAGTCATCGCCAGGATATTTGTAAAATAGTGCCACGAAAGCTTGAAATGCAGACGGAGCAAGCTTTATGTTGTTAGCGTACTATTTTCCCGATTTGAAGCGTTCGGGTGAAAAGATATACGGGATAATGGTTTCAAGCTTAACCAAGTTTTTGGTTCGGCTGTTTTCGACACTTTTATCTAGTTTTTTTGTTAAAAACCTGGAAAATAGCTTAAAATTGAGATAGCGATCGGTATTCCATTATTCACGCCATGAAAACCCTAACCAAGACTGAATCGATCCGCCAACGGATTCTTTCGGGCGGGGAAAGATTTTGGAACCATCAAGACTTAGCCGACTATCCCTCAGCCACCATTGCTAAAACCTTCACCCAATTAGTGAAAGAAGGTACCCTCCAACGCATCAGCAAAGGACATTATTATCACCCTCGCCCCACTCGATTTGGCTACAGCCAACCAGTTCGATCTGAATTACCCTACCAACTCACTCAAACCCGCGTCTATCCCGCTGGAGTCAATGCCGCTAATTTACTCGGATTTACGACTCAAAATGCGATCGATGGGACTTTTGCCACTACTGCGAGCAGTTTACCGACAGCTTGGTTGGGACAAAGAGCCAAACTTTATACCCGTCGTCCGAGTACCTGGGAGAATTTATCGGCTACCGAAGCAGCCCTACTGGACTTTTTACGCTCGCGGGGAGAATGGAGTGACTTATCACCACCAGAGACAATCGAGCAACTACTGAATCACTTTCGAGTCCCAGGACGATTCGAGCGATTAGTCGCAATCGCTCACGCCGAACCGCCAAGAGTTCGAGCGATGTTGGGGGCAATTGGACAGGAATTGAAATATGCGAAGGACTTATTACAGCAGTTGAGAACGGGCTTGAATCCTTACTCGCGGTTTGAATTTGGGAAATTGAGTACTCTCTGGTACGCCCAGGAGTGGCAAGCTAAATGAGACTTCACCAACATCCAGAATTTTGAGATTACATCGCGAAAATGTTAGTATGATTGTTCTTGACCCAGATTGAATACCACTGGAAATAAAGCTATGTTGAAAAGCTATGAAGCGATTTATGAAAATGGTGAGATGAAGTGGTTACTAGATCGACCATCTTTAGTACATTCTGCCCGTGTGGTCGTGACAGTGCTTGAAGAGACGTTACTACCTACTACCAAACGCCGAACATTTCCAACTGAATTGGCAGGAACGGTTCAAATTTTAGGGGATATCGTCAGTCCAATTGTGGCTGAGGAAGATTGGGAATGTCTGAAGTGATCGTTCTTGACACGCACATCTGGCTTTGGCTCGTCAATGCTAATTTTGCCGAATTTCCGTCTCACTGGCGAGATAGAATCGAGTCTGCCGCTCGTGTCGGGATCTCTCCGGTGTCCTGTTATGAGATTGCGATGGCACATCAAAAGGGACGAATCAAGATTTCTACTACCCCGCAAGCATGGTTTCAACAAGCTCTCGATCCGGTTGGAATTGAATTGTTTCCACTGACTGCAAACATTGCTGCTCGTGCAGTCGAGTTGTCGCCAGTTCATAAAGATCCGTTCGACCGATTGATTATTGCTACAGCTTTAGAATATGGGGCGAAGTTAGCTAGTGTGGATGGTTTATTTTCCCAATATTCAGAACTTGAGAATTACTTGCTGAAATAACTAGCTTCTGTTAAGAACATTTACAAAATCCTTTACAATTGGCACCAACCTCAACAGTAATTCCCAGTTCTACAAAATTGCCATAGCCTAGTCAAACAAGAAGATCGATCGTGCTAAATACCCTTACTCCCCAACTTATCAAGCTCCAGCAGCCGTCCCCAGCTGAATTAACTACCATCGATCGAGATAATCTCTGGGCGGAGTTTGGGCAGTTAAAGATTGCTGATAGTACTCGTAAACAATACGTTAAGGCGATCGAGAATTTCTGTCAGTTTGCTTATAGTGGCTCTGCGAACCCAGAGAGGATCGCAGAATTTCTGGCACTCGATCGATATGCAGCAATTGAGATGGTGCTGCGTTATCGTCGTTACTCGATCGATCGAAAACTGGCACCCAGCACGATTAATGTCCGGCTGGCGGCGATTAAGAGTTTGGTGGAGATGGCGCGGAAGCTGGGTAAAACCACGATCGATCTAGGCGATATCGAGAGTATTCCCAGTGAGAGCTATCGCGATACTAGGGGGATTTCGGTCGAACAGTTTAAATCGATGTTGGAAGCAATCGATCCGAGTACGCCCATCGGGGTGAGGGATTATGCAATTATGCTGTTATTCTGGGGCAATGCGCTCCGTCGGGGGGAAATTGCCAGTGCGAATATTGAGGATTTTTTGCCTCAGCAGCAGAAGTTGACGATTTTGGGGAAGGGGAAACGAGCGAAGGTGGCGATCGATCTGACCGATAGTGTGAGTTATGCTCTGGAGGAGTGGGTGAATTTTCATCCCTGTAATGCTCCGGGACAGCCGCTGATTACTTCTTTGAGCCACAATTGTTATGGGGCGAGAATTGCTGGGGATAGTATTTATCGGATCGTGCAGGGCTATGCGGAGGCTGCGGGAATCGAGCGGCGGGTGTCTCCTCATCGTTTGCGGCACAGTTCAATTACGGCGTTTTTAGATGCTAGTGGGGGTAATCTGCGG
>NZ_PVWO01000439.1 GCF_003003845.1 Chamaesiphon polymorphus CCALA 037
ATCTGCATTTCTGGCAAGAAAAGAAGACTGCGACGATCGAGGTTTTCTCGATCGATGCCTTAAATATTACGGTGCTTATATTCCGCTCATCGAAGAAACTCCGTTCCATTACGAAGGAGAAGAAAACTTAGATTTTCAACAGTGGGAGTCGTGCGTGGAAAGAATGGATATCGCGAGCGGAGTATATAATTGGGGCTATTTCGATCGGAATGTACCAACAAGAGTTTCTTGAATCGCGATGTATCGCAGCCTTTCATCGCAATCGATTTTATGCCTCAATCTCGACTGACTTTAATTCCAGACTCTTCACCCAATTAATTACTGTATTGCAATCCACCCCCGTCTGACGTTCGATTTCGCGAAAGCCGATGCCCTGCGCGTGGAGATCGAGACACCTCTGTCTAACTTCTAGAGGATATCCTCTTTGCGTGTATCGATCGAGGAATTGCCGCCCACATCCTCTGCATATATAACGTTGCTTACCTTGTTGGCGACCGTTCTTCGCTATTCGATCGCTCTGACAGTCGGGACACATCATCAATTGATTAGACACTGGTAGTAAATGGTCGCCAATGTGGGGATTGAGATAGCCGTAGAGGACATCCTTGATTTCGGCATAGATTGCCTGCCGATATTTTTCATCTCTTCTGAGAGTATTCGGTACCAAACCCTGGACGATATTGTGAGCAACTTCCGACAGTAATTCACTTTTGGCTTCACTCAAATTAGGATTGCGTTGGCGATAAAAATTGGCATGTCTTTTGTATGAGATCGACTGGAGATTGGGAAGATCGGTCATCATGGTTTCCATCCCCCCGATCGGCTGTAAGTAATACTGGACGACGACACAGCGGGGAATTGGCTCCTCGAAATAGATTGCATAGGCATCGATATATTCACTAATACCTCGATCGAGTGGTCGATCGATCTTCTGAGCGAAAAAATCTGCCTCAATGCACTCTGTCAGCCGCAGATGCTCGACAAACAGCGCATTAAAAATTGCTAATTTATCAGGGAAAAATTGGTAAATCGAACCGACAGCGGTATTGGCTCGATCGGCTATTTGTTGGATCGTCGCCGCTGCAAATCCCGCCTCGGCAAAAACTTCCGCAGCGGCGATGAGAATCTTCTCTACCCGCTGTTTCCCGCGTTGTTGCTGGGGTTGACGGCGGAGAGTTTTGTCGCTTGACAAAGATGAGGACTTACTCATAAACTAACTGTGTCACAATTTGGAATAAATTGTTGTTATGAAGGATAAACTCAAGCCTGCTGAGATGATGCCTGGAAGCTTTGGATTGCCGTTCATCGGGCAGACAATTGGCATTCTCGCCAAACAAGAGCTATTTTATTGGCAGCAGTACCAACAGTACGGCAATATTTTCAAAATATCACTACCAGAGGCGATCGGCTTTGGCAAATGTGCTTGTCTGATTGGGCCAGAGGCTAATCAATTGGTGTTAAAAGATGCAGCCGACAAGTTATCATCAAGATTGGGAAATCGATCGCTCGAACCGATCGTCAGTAAAGATTTGGTATTGTTACAAGATGGCGTAGAGCATCGCGCCAGTCGCAAGCTGATTTTGCCCATATTTCACCATCAAGCGATCGCATCTTACTTTGACACGATTCAGGCAGTGGCGACAGCAACAGTGACAGATTGGGGCAAGCAGGGCACGATTAACCTGGAAGCCGAGATGCGAAAGTTGACACTCTCGATCGCAGTTCGGACTTTTTTGGGTAGCAACAAAACCGAAGAAATCGATCGAGTATCGCAGTGGTATGTCACGCTATTCAATAGCCTTAATGGAATGGTGAAGTGGGATAATCCCCTAACTTTTTACGGACGCGGACAAGCGGCGCGGCGCAAAATTGCTGAATATATTCGGCAGATTATTAAAGATAGAATCGAGCTGGACGATATCGAAAAATCTAAAGATGTTATCGGATTTTTGATGAGTATCGTCGATGAAGATGGTAATAAATTTACCGAAACCCAAATTATCAATCAAGCGATCGGATTTCTGTTTGCCGCCCATGAAACCACATCTAGCCTGATGAATTGGTTGATGTTTGAATTGGGCAATCGTCCCGAATGGCGGCAGCAATTACGCACCGAACTGCAACAGGTGACGGGTAACGAAGCATTAAAACTGCAACATCTTCGCCAACTTCCCCAAATGAGTAATGTGCTCAAAGAAGGCGAACGGCTCTATCCACCTGTTCACGCGCTGAGTCGTGCCGTGGTAGAAGATATCGAATATGCTGGTTACACCATTCCGGCTGGTTGGTATGCGATTATTTTTCCGAGCATGACTCATCGAATGCCAGAAATTTACAAAGATCCAGAGTCATTCGATCCCGACAGATTTGCGCCCCCGCGCGAGGAAGACAAGAAATATCCTTACTCTCTCATCGGTTTTGGTGGCGGTGCCCATAGCTGCATTGGGGTAGAATTTGCCAATATGGAGATGAAGATAATTCTCTCCACATTGCTACAAAAGTACGATTGGACGGTAACACCTACCCTTGCAGAGATTGCCCCAGTCCGCAAACCGTTTAGTATGCAGAAAAAGTTAACAGCAACATTTGTCTCGATCGATTTATTATATTAGCCGATCTCTGAAATTTGATTTCTAACATTCGATCGACATTAGGCAAGGAGGGTGTTACTGTTGCAACGAGTAATCGGACTCATCCATTCAAGGCTCGATTACGAGCCTACCCAATCTTAATTGGCGATCGGCTGATTTGTGTACCAGTTGATATTCATTTGTAGCAGCCAAAGTTGCCAGCGGGTTAGCAGAGCGCGAGCAAAGAAACGATCGCCTTCAGCAGCAACAATAGAGCGAAAGCCATATAGATTATTCTCATCATCAAACAGCGGAAATGCCCACAAAAGTTTTCCAGTTTGAAGATCGAGCGCAACTACTTGGGTTTGAGATACCTTTGGCTTAGTTACCTTGCGAAAGGTGAGGTATTGCCGATCGGTTATCGCCGCAGGAAAATCGCGCGTCAATCGATCGTCGGTGCTGAGTTGCGTTTGCCATCGGATCGCTCCGGTTTGAGTAGAGAGTGCCACAATGCGGCTATCCTCTCTACCAAGGCGGCTGCAATCGAGATAAACAGTCTCAGCATCTACTTGATACTTGTTGATATTCCTTTTATGACAATTGAGCTGGCTGGGCGTTTTTTGCCAGATCGTCTTTCTGGTACTGGCATCCATCGCTAACAGAGATCCCTCTGAGGTTGTTTGCGTCTTAACATCGTAGTGGTTGTAGTTGCCAATTAGCAACATATTTTCGAGTGGTTCCATCTGAAAAATACTGCCACCCTTAATGTCTTTACGGAACAGCGGCTGGAGAGTTTTGCTGTCATAAGCAATAACAGTAGATGTGCCGCGATTGTAGAATGTGTTCGGAGTATCGGCTGCCGATACTCCAGCGGTTTCGAGAAACACAGTCCGATCGTTAGTCGCGATAATGTGGCGCGTAGTTTCGAGCTTAGAAATTGTAATGGTTGCTTGCTGTTGCAGCTTGCCTGTTTTGGGATCGAGGATTTGAAGAGATCGCTTGTACCCACCGTCGAGATTCAGCATCGCTAATTTATCCGATCGAGCAACTAATCCCATTCCGTACCAGATACTCGGATGATAAAACCACCGCCGTGGCAGCGTCCATTGCTGTATTCCCGTTGCCAGATCGATCGATCGCAATTGGTTCTCAAGCTGGTGATAGAGGCGATCGTTTTGGATAATAGTGGCTTGATTTGAGGCGATATTATATGGCTCGTAATTGCCGCTAGGTCGATCGCTCCAGAGAAGTTTACCAGATCGAGCATCAAACGTCTGGATTTGATAAGCTCCACAGTTTTTGTCTGCCGTTTTTACACAACCATCGAGCACGACTTTACCATTGCCCGCGATTGGGCCTTTACTGTAGCCAAAATCATCTGCAAACGGGTACACCCATGTTAGTTTGCCTGTAGTACTGAGGGCAATCAGCGTTGGTTTGTGCTCGTCGGCGTAGCCCCAGCCGAACCAACCTGCCACAGCGACAGCCCCGCCCAACAATGTTAATTTCCAAAAGTTAGCTCTCAAAAACTGCATCTAAATGTCTCGATCGCAATCATAATGACAACTCCAAATAATTATAGTGTTTTCCGGAAATCTAGAAATTTAGTAGCTCTACTTCTATTCATTCACTTCCGGCATGTCTTCATCGTGAGTTGTAATGTACTAATAGCCTCGATTCTGTTGGTTGCGAATTAATTGCTTGACACTAGCCGAGAGGTTTTCGTTAGCATAAAAGTCAGATCGATGTCTACAGAGCAAAAATTTGTGGTGATGAATAATAAACTTAAGCCTGCGGAAATGATGCCAGGTAGCTTTGGATTGCCGATTTTTGGTGAAATAATCAATATCATCAGCAAGCAAGAGCTATTTTATTGGCAGCAATACCAGCAGCACGGCAATGTGTTTAAAACAGCCGCATTAGGATTCGGCAAAGCTGCCTGTCTAGTCGGCCCAGAAGCCAACCGCCTGGTTCTAAAAGAGCAAGCCGACAGGTTATCATCGCGATTGGGCAATCAATATCTCGCCCCGATCGTCAGTACCGATGCAGTATTACTCCAAGATGGCGAACCACATCGCACTAGTCGAAAGATGATTTTGCCAGTATTTCATCAACAGGCGATCGCCTCTTACTTCGATACGGTGCAGTCGGTGGTGACGGATGCTGTAGCTGATTGGGGCAAGCAAGGAACGATCGATCTCGATGCCGAATTACGCAAGCTCACGTTGGCTATCGTGGTCAAGATTTTTTTAGGCAGCGAAAAAACGGCAGAGATCCAACAAGTGAGCGAGTGGTTTACTACTTTAACCGGAGGTCTATACGGCCTCTTTAAGTGGGATACTCCCCTCACCCTGCATGGTAGAGGACAAGCTGCGCGCCGCAAAATTGCTAAATATATTCGGCAGGTGATGAGAGAAAG
>NZ_PVWO01000440.1 GCF_003003845.1 Chamaesiphon polymorphus CCALA 037
GTACCTATGTTTAGGTTAAATGAAAAAGTGAGTTACTGTTGTTGTTGTTTAATATAAAATATTTGTATGAGATAAACTGGATCGCCGACAGCAATTGCCGCTTCGATATCTGTGTTGATGACCTTGAGATACATTCTTTCGTCGGTTACTTGGCAACTTGCAATTTTAATACCACTACCCATCTCACTGAGTTCTGGTAGTACCATTGCGAGAATGTCATGATTATCGACAATCCGATATCGACTACTCAAAAATGCGCGCATTTGACCGCGTAAAGTACGAATGAGACTCGTTTCATCTTGCCGTTCATCCAACCAGTGGTTGACATTTTCCGCCAAAAGATGTGGCGACTGTCTCATCATCCGATCGTAATAAACTTTCGGAATACTGAGCTTAGATGCCATCTGTGCATGAGCATAACTAGTAGCTGGCATTAATTCTAAACCGCTGGTTGTTTCCAATTGAAATTTCCCACTAGGCACCATTGTCAAACTTTTGGTGCTGGCATGGAAATCTCGTTTGGTTTCCTGCTGGTCTAATAGTTCTTGAGCTAGTTCGACAATCGTGCGTCCAGTTTTCATGATTTTAAAAATGTGATAATGGTTAATAAAAAACCGCCAAGCATCAATAGCAACTTAGCGGCACAGATTCTAAGTGATTAGTACTGAGAATTTTGGTAATAAGCCTCGCGGTCTAAGATCAACTGTTCGTCGAACGCTAGCTGTTGTTCTTCATCATTAAGGCGGGGAAACCCAGTCACTTCAATGAGATTTTCAGTGGGTAGAACTGGTATAATCAGAGTATTCATTGCAAAAAACTAGTAATTGGATAAGTGAGTGAGTTTGCTATAACAAACTCACTCGCCAACAATAGAAAAGCGGGTCTACAGATTCGCTTGTCTATTGTTTGGGTGGAGATAACATTCGTTTGACAATTTCCATTAATCGATCGGCATTGAGACTCGGCATTTGCTCGATATCATCAGCAACTTTCAGATTCGACTCAATTTGCAGAGGATCGAGTAACAGCGTTGGCAGGGAGAAGTATTTAGCGGTATGGATAATCCGCTGTGCTTTACGATTACCAGCGAGGTCGTAATCTGGTAATACCACCAATAAGACT
The DNA here is from genome assembly GCF_003003845.1 of Chamaesiphon polymorphus CCALA 037. Taxonomy (GTDB): domain Bacteria; phylum Cyanobacteriota; class Cyanobacteriia; order Cyanobacteriales; family Chamaesiphonaceae; genus Chamaesiphon; species Chamaesiphon polymorphus. The sequence goes on from NZ_PVWO01000440.1 coordinate 1,123, forward strand.
CGCCCTAACCGCTCTTTAATCGCCCTCAGCTTGTCGAAAGCGGTTCGATCGGAATAATCGCCAGATTCCAAACACAGAGATGGGATGCCGCGACTGTGGGCGATTTCGACAGACTTTTGACCTTCCACAACCAGGACGAGGTTAATCTTGCCTGGATATGGGAGCAGCCTGGATAATCCGTAGGGTGTCCAAGGATTTGAGCCAGCACCATCGAGCCACTCCTTGCCATTAAAGGATTGAGGAAAGATTACTTTGTCCGTGCGATAATCAATCCGAACCACCCTTTGCTTGTCGGAATACCAATAAACTGTTCGCCCCCCAATCGTTTCAGCCAACCTGTCATCTTTCATCAAGGGAGAGTGGAGTTGAGCGGGATGAATGCGGGGGATGATGACAGGGCAAGATTCTGACTTGACTCTACTGGCGAACTGTTTAAAGTCTGGTACCAGTCGAGCCATAATCTCAACCCGATGTTTTCTGGTAGGCTCGTTCCAACACATCCAGGCACCTGTGGGCGAGAAAGTAAGATTGTGCCCGTTGCAAACAGGACAGTAGTAACGTTCTCGGTAGCGGCGGTAAGGTGTCAAAGCCTCCTTATAATCGGCGAGAACAATTGGTTGGCGCATTGGTTAGAAGGGAATTTTGTCATACTCATCAGCATCGATTACCGATGACTCAATATCGATGGCGGGACTGCTATCGATTGTGGGAGCAGCCGCAATCGGTTGAACGGGTGTGGCGGTAATTTGAGGATGGGATTCTGTTGGACTCAAGACAATCGTGCCAGGGGTAGGATCGGCTAAAAGCAGACGGGGACGAGGGTTCATCATCCCTACGACCAGATCGGCAAGATCTTCATCGGTACCGATAAAGAAATCTTGCCAGTTATCCACGGTAGGGGTGACATAACCATCGATATAGCAAGCAGGTGACTTAATTTTATCTCCGACGCTCTTACGGATAATGTGAGGCTGGAATAGGCATAGAGCATTAAAAATCTCATTCCGAGGACTGAAGAATACCTTATTTGCCTTTGCTTGACACCGAGCTACAGATATACAAAATTTCTGCCACTGGTCTGAGAGTGTGGCTTGTTGTGCCCCTTTAGCCACTAGTTTCAGTGGGATGTCATGTAGTGGTTGCTTATGTTCGTCAAAGAACATTACCAGATAAATTTGGAAGTTCCCGATGTTTTCGTCACCCCGATACTGACGACTCCATTTGCCGACGACAACCAGAGTCTCTTCCTCCTGAGATGCCTTGCGATCGAAATTTCCCAACTGACAGACAGGAGCTAGGGTCATGCGGGGTTTTTGGAGCAAGACACCCACTTCAGATTTACCGGAATTATAGGTATACTCAGTCAGTTTTTCGGGATCTAGGTCGTGCCAACCTGCTTTATCAGCTTGGGATAGAGGTACAAAATATCCGCACTGTTTGGGATCTTCTCCACGCAAGGCTTGGCAGTAAGGAAATGAGAAATCTGTAGCGGCATATTGGCGGCTCAGGTACTTGTTTTCGGCGTTAGTGGTCATCAGTTTTCAGAGGATATAGTGAATATTGACAGCACAAAAAAGCACCAGTTAGTGAAACTGATGCCAGGGTTGAGGCTATTAGGCGAGCGAGAGATTACTAAGACAGTTACTCTTCACTTTTACCAAGCGAAGCGACAGGGTTTTAGCAGCGACCGCCTAGCGGCGAGCAAGCTTCGAGATGAAAAGTTACCAGCGATCTAATGCTGCATAAACAATCAGAAAATGCCAATGGAGATTGATGCTAGAGATTTAATTATCGGTGTATTCTTCGCCATCTTCCTGACCCTGATTCTCTGTAGATAGTGGTTCTAACCGTTCTTCTGGTGATGCTATTTCTTCTGTGAGATATTTTAGATCTTCTTGCTCGATTATCTTCTCAATTTCTTGGTTAGAAATATTCTCTCGGTCTGATTTAGCATAAATTGTAGTTAGCAATATTGCTTCGAGAGTTACCGTATAATAGATGATTCGATATCCACCACTTTTACCTCTATTAGTAGTACTATTTCTGACTCTAACTTTATAAACAGGATATTTATTTCCAATAATACAGTCGCCAGGAGTTTCACCAGCTTCTAGCTGTTCGATCAGCGATTTAATATCTTCTTTGATTAAACGATTCGCCTTACCAAGTTTCTTAATGTCTTTTTTGAATTTAATACTTTCAACGACGATAACTGGTGATATTCTATCTTGCATCAATCATAGTCCGGATCTACTTACTTCTTTGACTAGAGTTTTATACCCCTCCTGCTGCACTCTTTCTGTAAACTCTTCTTCATACTTGCTGCTATTAACAAATCGGATGACAACAGCAACGTATTGAGGTTTTGTTAGTGTTAACGATCGTTCGCATAGTGTCTCCAGAGGAGAATCGAGAACGAGTTGACCTCGATCGTTAATTTCTCCCGTAGTCTGAATCATGATATCATCCCATAATTCTGAGAGGGGAGAGACATTTCCCATTAGACAATCGCGATAACCTTCACGAAAACTATCGAGGATTTCTTCCTTAGTTGGTTCGGGACAATCTTCTTCGTCATCGTCACGAAACCAAATATCTATTTCAACTCGCTGTGGTTTAATTACTTCTAAAGATCGATCGATAATTAGTTGATTATCTTTATCGATTTCTCCTGAAACTTCGAGATATCTCATATATTTTATCTGGTTTTAGTTGCAGATATCTCCCGCATTAGCTAGGGAGATATCCACTATTTTAGCGCGATGTTAACAGTCTTGATGCCACCATCTCCTCATAAGCAGTCGCTTCTAGTTCGTGCTGTTGCAGGTGAAGCAGAAAGTCTAACCCATAGCTCATCGACTCGCTCAAATAGTCAAGATCGAAGACAGTAGGGTCAGAATAACGCTGCATTCCGCGAATTTTAATCTCGTGCCAATAGCCTGAAACACGTTGGCTAGGACGGTAAACAATCTCGCCATCAATCTTCCAAATTAAGCGTAATCGAGCAATCCACTCTTCTCTTTCTTGGGGTATGTTGTAGCCCAGATAAACGAGGAATGCGGGTTCATCTGCGTGGGCATTACCCCACCCATGAGGATCTTCAGCGGGTGCATCACAGATCGCTAAACATGGAAGCAATTCTGTGAAGGTAAAACCTTGCGGATGAAATCGCGCTGAGGTTTCCGCCTGCGGCACGTCTTCGCCTACAGCGTGCGTTTCACCAAGCGGTTGAACTGTAGAAGGTTGCTGGGTTAACATAAAGGTTCGTTAATTATATTTTTGGTCGTTATGCGACCTTTTTTATTGCCAAAACAGCAAGAGTTAGTAGCAAAGAAACTGCCACTAGTTCTCGTAGTTACAAAGCGAAGCACATAGATAAATTGCTTGCTAGTAATTACTAGCAAGCAATAACGATTTAGCATCAGACAAGCGCAGCTTCAACCTCGGCTTTAGCTTTATTCGCAGCTATAGTAGCAGCTCGTTTTTGAGCAGGTGTAAGCGGGACAATAACTTCAGCAACTTCAGTTACAGCCTCATCAAGCGCAGCATTATCAACGATTATTGGTTCTACTGGTTCGAGTGCAACTACTTCAACTTCAGCAGGTATGGGTGCTGGAATAGAGACAACAGCGATAATTTTGGAAATCCATACGCCAATGGTGGCAAGCTCTTTACCTAAGCGGAATTTACCAGCTACAACCAAGTTAGATTCTGGTACGAATAAGCGTTGATTGACATCAGTAGCAGCAACGGCAAAGTTGACTTTAATATCTGTCTCTTATACACATCAA
>NZ_PVWO01000053.1 GCF_003003845.1 Chamaesiphon polymorphus CCALA 037
TCGGGAGGTTAATTGGGTCGCGAGTAGCGAATGTCCGCCTAATTCAAAGAAGTTGTCGTGAATGCCGACTTTTTCGATGCCTAAGACGTTAGTGAAGATGTGGGCAATGATTTCTTGATTTGGTGTGTGCGGAGCGACATATTCTTGTTCCCGCTCGATGTCACCATCTGGTGCGGGTAGAGCCTTTCGGTCTACTTTGCCATTAGGAGTCAATGGGAAGTTCTCTAGTTCCACAAAGGCGGCAGGAATCATATAGTTGGGTAAGATTTCCTGGAGATAACCTCGCAGCGAATTAGTTAAGGTGTCAGGGGAGTTAACTTCGGTGCGATCGAAATTACTGAATAATTTTTGATAGAAAGGGGTGCGCTGGAACACTTCTCGATAATGATAAGAGATATGTTCAAAATCAATGACTTCACCATTTTTTCTGATTAATTGACCGACGATCGCATAATCTGGGTTGAGATGATTATCACAAAGCGATCTCGAACAGACTGCTTGGATGACATCTCCATCATCTACTGCAATTCCAGGTTCAAAGACTGGAAAATAAACTGGCAACCAGCAATGTTCGTGCTTGAGAATATCAATTTCTTCACCAGGAATAGTTTGCAAAGTCAACCAAACCAAAAAGCCATCTAATCGTCCACTTTGATGAATTGTTAATTCGATTTTGTGAGAAAAATTTGGATCGACATGTCGATTGAAATCTAAATCTTCAAAAACATCGGCATTGGAGAGAACATTGGCGTGCGGAAATTTCTTAATACAGACCCTGAGATCGAATGGATACCCGACTTGCTCAAAAATCTTGTGAGTGTAATGACCAGAGGTTGGCGTAAAGTGTGGATTGTGTAGTATTTCATCCGACAGAGTAACCGCTGCCACTTTAGTAACACTGCGGTGGGGAATCATTACACCGTCTGGTTTTAGTAATCGGCGAGAATTGTTGATAATTACCGCCGCTCCTTCACAGCCGCCGATAGCTCCCACGATTTCCGATACACAAATGTCAGCTAGTTCTGGTAATTCTACTAATGTAGCATCGCCATGAACAACGACAATTTTATCTGACAAACCTAACTCTTGAATGCAAGCATTAGCCTGTTGACAAGTTTGCTCATTTCTTTCGATCGCGTACACTTTTTTCGCGCCAGCTTCGGCACAGAATCTGGCCAAAATCGCATCTTTACCAGTACCAATTTCAACAACGATCTTATCTACAACCAACTGCTCGATCGCCACTTTATAGCTATCATTTCGCCGTAGATCGTTTGTCATGGCATAATATAGCAACTCGTCATAGACATAGTATTCAGCTACCGATGGCCAAAGTTCTATTCGATCGGACTGAGGATGTTCTCGTTCCGTCAAAGTAGTAAGATTTTTCAGTTGCGGCACAACGTAGGCAACTAGCCGCCGATCTCCCGATCGATCTTCCCGTCCCACGACCACTGCCTCGCGGACTTGGGAATGTTTAGATAACAACGATTCAATTTCTCCCAGCTCGATACGATAGCCCCGCAGCTTTACCTGATGGTCGATCCGACCGAGAAATTCAATGTTGCCATCTGGAAGGTAGCGAGCACGATCTCCAGTTTTGTAAAGACGCTCGTATGGCTCATTGTCATAGGGATTTGAGATAAATTTCTCCGCAGTCAAATCTGGCCGATTTAAATAGCCTCGCGCGATCCCAACTCCGGCAATGTATAACTCACCAGGTACGCCAACTGGCACTGGCTGTAATCGATCGTCAAGAATATATACTCGCACATTCGGAATTGGTTTGCCGATGGGAGCTGGTTTACTCCCATCTAACGGTTCTGATACGGTGGCACAGACAGTTCCCTCCGTCGGCCCATAGGCATTGAAGAAATTTCTACCCGTTGCCCATCGAGCAATTAATTCTTGCGGACAAGCTTCACCAGCTACAATAATGGTCTGTAGTTGTGGTAGTGGCACCAGCGGCATTACTGCCAATGCGGTTGGTGGCAGGGTGAGATGAGTAATCTCTCGAGCTTGTAAATAGTCAGATAAGGTATCGCCTGGTAAAAGTGCTTCTTTGGGATCGAGATATAAAGTAGCACCAGTACACTGGGTCATGACAATTTCGGAAATAGAGGCATCAAAGCTACTAGAGGCAAATTGCAACACTTTGCTGGTAGGCTGGACATCAAAGAGTTTGATTTGGGCTTGGGCTAAATTACATAAGCCTCGGTGTGGAACCATGACTCCCTTTGGGGTACCAGTAGAACCCGAAGTGTAAATTACATAAGCTAGGCTCTGTGGTTGCACGTTACTGACTGGGTTTTCCGCACTTTCTGTGGCAATCTCCTCCCAGTCGGTATCGAGACAGACCACCTGAGCTGCATGTGCGGGCAGTCCAGCTTCTAAATTCTTGGTAGTCAGTAGCATTTTAATCTTGGCATCTGACAACATATAGGCCAGCCGCTCTAGCGGGTAACTGGCATCCAATGGCACATATGCTCCACCAGCCTTAAGAATGCCCCACAGCCCGATTAACATCTCGGGGGAGCGATCGATACAGATCCCGACTAAAGTCTCTACCCCTACACCCATCTTTTGTAAGTAATGGGCTAATTGATTGGCACGACTATTTAGTTCTTGATAGGTCAGTTGGCGATCCTGAAACGTTAATGCGATGGCTTGGGGAGTAGATGCCGCCTGCGCTGCAAACAACTGGTGAATGCACAGATTGCTGGCATACTCAGCCTCCGTATCATTCCAATCCCAAAGTAATTGTTGCTGTTCTTCTTTATTTAGTAGCGGTAATTCAGAAATTTGTTGCTGGGGATTAGCCACAATTCCAGTCAGCAAGGTCTGAAAATTATCCGCCATGCGGGTAATGGTGGTTAGATCGAACAGATCGCTGTTATATTCCCATGCGCTAATTAGTCCCCGATCGGTATCCTGTATTGATAGAGTTAAATCGTATTTGGCCGTGGTACTCTCAATCTCTAACGGGGTGAGGGTTAAACCAGGCATTTCTTGTGATTCGGCTGAGGTGTTCTGAAGCACAAACCCCACTTGAAATAGTGGAGAATAGCTTTGATTGCGTTCTGGTTGCAGTGTTTCTACTAACTTTTCAAACGGCACATCTTGATGGGCATAAGCATCTAGGGTGACTTGTCGAACTCGATGCAGTAACTCAATAAAACTGGGATTGTGTTGCAGGTCAGTGCGGAGGACTAAGGTGTTGACGAAAAAGCCGATTAATTGCTCGATTTCACTCCGGTTCCGATTGGCAATGGGAGAACCAATGACCACATCCGACTGACCACTATAACGATAGAGTAAGGTGGCAAAGGCAGCCATCAAGGTCATAAATAGCGTACTACCTGTCTGCCGCGACAAGGCTTGTAATTGCTGGGTTAAGGCCAGACTCAAGGTAAAACTCTGGGTTTTGCCTTGGTAAGTCTGCACGCTCGGTCGCGGACGGTCGGTGGGCAGTTGCAATAATTCTGGTGCCCCCTGTAATTGAGATACCCAGTACTCAAGTTGCTGTTCTAATACTTCCCCACTCAAGTATTCTCTTTGCCACAGCGCAAAGTCGGCATACTGAATCTCTAATTCTGGCAAGGGGGAGGGGTTGCCAGCACAATAGGCTGAATATAGAACCGATAGTTCTCGTACCAATACACCAATCGACCAGCCGTCGGAGACGATATGGTGCATATTGATACAGAACACATAGTCGGTCTCCGCTAGCTGTAGTAAACTACATCGAATTAAGGGGGCGATTTCTAAGTCAAAGGATGTTAGTGCCGATTGTTGAATGTGTTGTTCGATCGCTACTTCCCGTTCGGTGTCGATGAGGTGTTGTAAGTCCATTGTCTCGATCGTCATGCTGGCTGACGAGTGAATCATCTGCATGGGCTGACCATTGACAGTAGTAAAACTGGTGCGTAGTGATTCATGCCGCCGGACGATTTCAGTTAGAGCTTGATGCAAGGCATCGAGATTTAAGTCCCCAGTCAGCCCCAGGGCTGCGGGCATATTGTAAGTCGCCGAGGCTCCTTCGAGTTGGTTGAGGAACCATAGTCGTTCTTGGGCAAAGGACAGGGGAATGGATTCGCTACCTGAGGCAATGCGCTCGATTGCTGGTCGGCTCCATCCTTGCCCCTGTGTGCGTAATTGGGTGATGGTGCGCTCTAGTTGCGCGACACTCGGAGCTTCAAATACAGCTTGCAGGGGGATGTCTACGGTAAAGCTGTGTTTGAGTCGGGAGGTTAATTGGGTCGCGAGTAGCGAATGTCCGCCTAATTCAAAGAAGTTGTCGTGAATGCCGACTTTTTCGACCCCTAAGACGGCAGCGAAGATCTGGGCAACGATTTCTTGACTTGGTGTGTGCGGAGCGACATATTCTTGTGTGCGCTCGATGTCACCATCTGGTGCGGGTAGAGCCTTCCGGTCTACTTTGCCGTTGGGCGTTAAGGGGAGAGTATCGAGGATGACGAAGGCAGAAGGCACCATGTAGGCAGGGAGTTGCTGGTGCAGGAATTCCCGTAGTTGTTGAGTGCTGAAGGTTTGCGCCTCACTGACTACATAAGCTACTAATCGTTGGTTTCCAGCAGCATCTGTGGTGGCGATGGCAACTGCTTGTCGGACATGGGGATGACTACTGATAACTGCTTCGATTTCGCCCAACTCAATGCGGAAGCCCCGAATTTTGACTTGATGGTCGAGCCGTCCGAGGAATTCAATATTGCCGTCAGGTAGGTAACGTGCTAAGTCCCCAGTTTTATATAACCGTGCTGAGCTGTCTGGTGAGAAGGGATTGGGGATGAATTTTTCGGCTGTTAACTCTGGACGGTTGAGGTAGCCACGGATTGAATCTTTCACTCCAATGAATAATTCCCCGGTGACACCGATTGGCACTGGCTGCCCTCGAACAACATCTAGGATAAATATCTGAGTCTGGAAAATTGGCCGCCCAATCGGTGGCAACACCTTCCATGTTTGGGGATCGCCAGTTAGTTGATAGTCTGTCACTACATGGGTTTCCGACGGGCCATAGTGGTTGTGTAAGGCACAATTTGGATGACGGCTAAACCACTCCACAATCGCTGGGGTAATCTGCAATTGTTCTCCTGCTGTAATCACTTCTTGGAGGGAAGGCACTAGCTCTCGATCGCGGCCAATTTCTGCTAGATTTTGCAGAGCGATAAAGGGTAAAAATAGACGTTCGATCTCTTGTTGCCGTAGAAACTCAATCAGGGCACAAGTATCCTTGCGCTTGTCGTCGCTAATGACAACTAGAGTCCCACCAACACATAAAGTCGAGAAAATTTCCTGAAATGATACATCAAAGCTGATGGGGGCAAATTGTAGTGTTTTAGCTTCTGTTGGTACGTTTGAGGCTTCGATCTGCCACTCGATAAGATTTACCAAAGGTCGATGGTTCAGTTGCACACCTTTGGGCTGACCTGTGGAACCAGATGTGTAGATCGCGTAGGCCAAGTTTTCTGCGGTGACAGCAGTACTTAATTGCGCGTCAGACTGTTGTGCAACGATCGACCAATCCGTATCGAGGCATACTAGCTGGGCTGTTCCTACTGGTAACGTCTGACGCAGGGATTCCTGAGTGAGAACGATCTGTGCTTGTGCATCCTGAACCATATACACCAATCGCTGTTGGGGATAACTGGCATCCAAGGGGACATATGCTCCACCCGCCTTGAGAATCCCTAACAATCCCACCACCATCTCTAGCGATCGTTCGACACAAATGCCCACTAGGACTTCAGGTTTGACTCCTAACGTTTGGAGGTAATGTGCCAGTTGATTAGCGCGGTGATTTAACTGTCGATAGGTTAATTCTTGCCGTTCAAATACCACCGCGATCGCATCGGGCGTTTTCGTTACCTGCTCCTCAAATAATTGATGAATACACTTGTCTTGTGGATATTCCCGCGCGGTATCATTCCAGTCGAATAGTAACTGATGGCGTTCGGACTCACTCAGTAAGGGTAATTCACTAAGTGTTTGATGGGGATTGGTAGCAATAGCGGCGAAAATTGTTTGCAAATGTCCCAACATCCGCTCGATTGTATCTTCGGCAAACCGAACGGCATCATAACTAATCTTGATTGATAACTCATCCCTGGGTGCCACAGTTACAGTTAGCGGGAAATTAGTTTGTTCGCGACCCTCGATCTTGCCGACCTGTAACGAACCAGTCTCATTATCCAAAGAACTATCCATAGGATAATTTTCAAACACCACAATACTTTCAAACAGAGGTATTCCGCCAACTACCTCGCTCAGAGATTGAATCTCTACTAGTGGAGTATAAGAGTAATGTTGTAATTCCAACATCAATTGTTGGATTTGTTCGAGCCAAGGGATGAGTTGTCGATCGGGGGATATTTGCAATCGTAAAGGGAGGGTATTGATAAACAATCCCACCATATTTTCTACACCAGATAAACTAGCCGGACGACCAGAAACCGTCACGCCAAAGAGGATGTCTCGCTCGCCACTATAACGACTTAATAGTAAACCCCAACCAGCTTGAATGATGCTTGATAATGTTACTTGATGTTGTTGTGCCAGAGCTTGTAATTTGTGGCTGATATCACTGGATAAATCTAGTTCCAGCTCTTGGTAATTTGTCGATCCTGACTGCTGAGATTGCGGCAGAGTTCGATCGACAACCAGAGGGGTAGGCGCACTAAAGCCTTGTAACATCTGTTGCCAAAACTCAGTCGATGCGGCTCGGTCTTGAGCAGTTAACCAATCAATATAATCCTCATAGGGAGTTGGTATGGGCAAATGACAAATTTTACCCTGCACTTGAGCTTTATAAAAACTTAGTACTTCATTAAAGATAATCGGCAAGCACCATCCATCTAGCAGAATATGGTGGAAGTTCCAAATCAACTGATAAGTATCATCAGTCAGTTGAATTAACGTACATCCCATCAACGGTGCTCGACCGAACTCAAAACCTTGTTCTCGTTGGATCTGCAACAATTCTGATAATTGCTGTTGTTGTGCTACTGGTGATAGCGACAGCCAATTTAGATTAGTCCAAGGTAGATCCACCTGTTTTAATACTACCTGGAGTGGAGCAGGGCGATTTTCCCAGACAAATAATGTCCGGAGAACTGAATGTCGATCTACTACTTTTTGCCAAGCAGATTCAAAAGCATCAACATTAATATCACCTGTCAATATTAAAGTCATTTGCTCGACATACACCCCACTCTCTGGAGCATACAAGCTGTGAAATAGCATCCCCTTTTGCATTGGAGATAATGGATAAATTGCTTCGATATTTTTAGATGCGACCGGAGACTTCTCTTTTTCACTAATCATTACCATTTACCTTTATATTTGTATTTCTATAATTGCTTTCTTTCTAAAGAAGATTTAATAACTCGTCAAGTTCTGATTGTTCTAATTGTGCTTTGGGAAAATCCGAGGGTGTATATCCACCAGCATCTTCGGACTGACAATGTGCGATTAAGACCGTGAGATTTTGTAGGTAGCTTTGTGCTAAATCTGAGATCGTCTCTGGCTGATGAACTTGACTACTGTAAGTCCAACTAATTTGTAATTCCCCTCCTACCACCAGACAACTCAGATCTAATCGATGCTCCCGATGGTGCTGGGAACTCTGTTCTTGTCCACTAGACTCAGCGGCAAATTTCCAACCTGTTTCCTGCACTTGGTCGAATTGTCCGAGATAGTTAAAACTGATTTCTGGAGCGGGAATGCGCTGGAGTTGTTTTTTAACTTCTTCATCCGCACACAAGTATCGTAAGATCCCGTAGCCAATCCCCCGCTGCGGAATTGTCCGTAATTGTTCTTTGATCGATTTGATGGCTGTGGCGGGTGGGGTTGATGATGGGAGTTGCAGTAGGACGGGGAATAAACTGGTAAACCAACCGACTGTTCGCGATAAGTCTACATCTGCAAATAGTTCTTCGCGTCCATGTCCTTCTAAAGCGATCGTGACTGTATTATTTCGCGTCCACTGGGTTAGGGTCATGGCTAATCCAGTGAGCAGCAGATCGTTGATTTGGGTGTTGTAAGCTTCGTGGACTGAACTTAACAGTTGGTGGGTGGCAGTGGCACTCAAGGTTACGGTCACTGAGTCAGTACTATCGATCGTGTTGTCGGCGGTCTGACTAGTCAGATCTAAGGGGATGGGGGTAGCTTGCTCCCACGGTCGAGCGAGCCAATAGTCTAACTCTGATTTGATTGGTTCCGATTGGGCATAACGCGCTAGTTTTTCGGCCCAATCAATAAAGGCGGTGGTCTTGGGACTGAGTTGAATTGGTTGTTGTGTGGTTAATTGTTGATAAATTGTTTCGAGGTCTGATAATAAAATCCGCCAGCTCACTCCATCGACCGCGAGGTGATGAATGACAATCAATAATCGTCCTTCGCGCTGATGACCCAAGTCAAACATCACTATTTGCACGATCGGGCCAGTGGTCAGGTTTAAACTTGCCTGAATATCGGTGGCAATCTGTTCTAGTGCCTGTGGTTGTTCGGAAATTGGTGTTGTGGATAAATCTATGATGGTAAGGGGTACAGTCTCCTCTAATCCACGATTGATTTGTTGTTGGTGGTCTGTGGCTGAGGTCGGAAAGCGGAGCCGGAGTGCGTCATGATGTTCTAGTAATTTTTGACAGGCGATGGCGATGAATTGGCTGGATAGACCGGGCGGTGTTTGTAATAAGACTGATTGGTTGTAGTGGTGTGGGTCGATCTGGTCTTGCGCCCAGAACCAGTGTTGAATTGGGGTGAGTGGTGCGCCTCCAGTTACTAGTCCTTGCCGTGCATCGACCATCTGGGTTGTATTGGCAACCCGGGCTAAGGCGGCGATAGTTTGATGTTGAAATATTTGTTTGGGCGCGATCTGGATGCCAGCAGTTTTGGCCCGTGCTACCACTTGAACGATCAGGATGGAATCGCCACCAATTTCAAAGAAGTTGTCATGGATGCTGACTCGTTCTTTGAGCAATAGTTCTTGCCAAATTGTGGTTAAGATGTGTTCGATTTGTGTTTGGGGGGCGACATATTCTTGTGTGCGCTCGATGTCACCATCTGGTGCGGGTAACGCTTTGCGGTCTACTTTGCCGTTGGGGGTTAATGGGAGGGTGTCGAGGATAATGAAGGCAGATGGCACCATGTACGCGGGCAGTTGCTGTTGCAGAAATTCCCGCAGTTGTTGAGTGCTAAGGTTTTCTTCCTCACTCACTACTACATAGGCTATTAGTCGTTGGTTTCCAGCAGCATCTGTGGTAGCTGTTACTACTGTTTGTTGAACTTGGGGATAACTACTGATAACTGCTTCGATTTCGCCCAACTCAATGCGGAAGCCCCGAATTTTGACTTGATGGTCGATTCGTCCCAGGAATTCAATATTGCCGTCAGGTAGGTAACGTGCTAAGTCCCCAGTTTTATATAGCCGTGCCGATCTGTCTGGTGAGAAGGGATTGAGAACGAATTTTGCTTGGGTGAGTTCGGGACGATTTAAGTAGCCACGGGCTAATCCATCGCCCCCGATGTGCAATTCTCCGGCGACCCCAATTGGTACTGGTTGCATTTGCCGATCGAGGATGTAGAGTTGCGTGTTCGCAATGGGACGACCGATGGGGACAACTTGTCCAGACATCTCCCGTTGGCAATTCCAGAAAGTTGCATCGATACAAGCTTCTGTGGGTCCGTAAAGATTGACTAAATTTACATCTAGCTTGCTTAACAAGCCTGCTTGCAACGCAACTGGCAAAACTTCACCACCACAGAAGACTTGTTTGAGGGAGTGACAAGTTTCGATGTCTCCCTGTTCTAACAGCATTTGCAGCAAAGATGGAACCAATTGAACGGTAGTTACCTGCTGTTGAGCAATTAAGCTTAAGAGGTAAGCACTGTCGGTATGACCTCCTGGTTGAGCGATTAGCAACTGTCCACCTACCAATAATGGAGCGTAGAATTCCCAAACTGAGGCATCAAACCCAAAGGGAGTTTTTTGCAGTACTTTGTCTTGTTCGGTTAGGGGGAATGTTACTTGCATCCAGAACATATGATTACAAAGGTTCTGGTGAGAGATCGTGATTCCCTTAGGTTGTCCAGTAGAGCCAGAAGTATAGATGACATAAGCCAAATTCTCTGCACTAGCACTACTCACCAAATTCTCTGGACTATGCGCTTCGATTGTCCCCCGATCGATATCCAAACAAACTACTCGTGCAGCATGAGACGGCAGCACAGACAGCAAGTTGTTTTGTGTCAACAACACTTCTACCCCAGCATCACTTAACAGATAACTTAACCGTTCTGCTGGATAACTAGGATCTAAAGGAACATAAGCTCCACCTGCCTTGAGAATCCCCAATAATCCCACCACCATCTCTAGCGATCGTTCGACACAAATCCCCACCAGTACTTCAGGTTTAACACCTAAAGTTTGGAGATGATGTGCTAGCTGATTAGCACTTTGATTTAACTGTTGATAGGTTAATTCCTGTTGCTCGAATACTACTGCGATCGCATCGGGCGTTTTGGCTACTTGCTCCTCAAATAATTGATGGATACATTTATCTTGGGGATAATCTGTCTGAGTATCATTCCAATCTACTAACAACTGCTGACGTTCGGACTCACTGAGTAAGGGTAATTCACTCACTGTTTGACGGGGGTTTTCGACAATGGCTGATAACAAGTTCTCGAAATGAATAGCCATCCGTTCGATACTTGAACCGTCAAACAAGTCAGTGTTATATTCCCATCCACACTCCAATCCCATCAAACTTTCACTCATCGATAGGGTTAAATCGAACTTGGCAATCGTGCTATTAGCATCTAACTCACTCAACCTTACTCCTGGTAATTCAATCTCACCCATCGGTGCATTTTGCAGGACAAACATCACCTGGAATAAGGGAGAATGGCTCATCGAGCGTTGGGGTTGTAATACCTCCACAATTTGTTCAAAGGGCAGATCTTGATGCTCGTAAGCTTTAAGCGTGGTTTCTCGTACCTGTGTGAGTAACTGCTCGAAACGGGGATTATCTTCTAATCGAGTTCTCAAGACTAAAGTATTTACAAAAAAGCCAATTAGTGGCTCAATTTCACTCCGATTCCGATTGGCAATGGGAGAACCAATGACCACATCCGACTCGCCGCTGTAACGATAGAGTAAGGTGGCAAAGGCGGCCATCAAGGTCATAAATAACGTACTACCTGTCTGGCGCGACAATGCTTGTAATTGCTCGGTTAATTCTGGACTCAAGGTAAAACTGTGGGTGGCACCTTGATAAGTCTGTACGCTCGGACGTGGGCGGTCGGTGGGCAGTTGTAATAATTCTGGGGTTCCCTGTAATTGTTGCTGCCAATAGCTGAGTTGTCGATCGAGAGTTTCGCCTTGCAACCACTGTCGTTGCCAGACGGCAAAGTCTGCGTATTGAATGGTTAACTCTGGAAGTGTTGAAGATTCACCCCGGACAAAGGCCGAGTAAAGTGCAGCGATTTCTTTCACAAACAAGCCCATCGACCAACCATCAGAAATAATGTGATGCATGGTTAGCAGCAAGATCTGCTCGGTTGCTGACACCAACAATAACGTCGCTCTCATTAAGGGATCGGTATCTAAAGCAAAAGGCTGCTCGGCTTCTGCTGTGGCTAATTGCTGAATTGTTGATTCTGTGTCGCTAACGGGTAGATGTTGCAAGTCAATACTGTTTATCTGCCAGGTACCAGGCTGGTGAATCACCTGGATCGGTTGACCATCTTGGCTGATAAAGTTAGTCCGCAAAGCTTCATGACGACGAACGATCTCTTGTAGTGTTCGCTCCAAGGCTACAAGATCGAGCTGTCCTTGAAACCTGACTGCACCGGGCATATTGTAAGTAGCACTATTCGGTTCTAGCCGATCTAAGAACCATAAGCGTTGCTGCGCAAAAGACAATGGGATTGGTCGATCGCGGTTGACCACTTGGATAGGTGGCTGTGGCACTGCCGTTGCTGTTTGCTGTACCTGTTGAATGTATTGAGCAAGTTCGGCGATTGTCGGAGCCTCAAACAAACTATGCAAGGGTAAATCTATGTTAAAAGCATTCTTAACCCTGGAAATTAATTGGGTGCCTAATAAGGAATGTCCTCCTAGAGCAAAGAAATTGTCGTCAATACCGATGTGTTCGTTCGCTAACACCTCTGCCCAAACTTTTACCAGCATTTCTTCGGTTGGATTGCGCGGCGCGACAAAACCGACGGCTAATTGGTTGCGGGAAATCTCTGGGACTGGGAGTTTTCGCCGATCGATCTTGCCGTTGGCCGTCAGTGGCATAGATTCGAGCAACATGAATGCCGAGGGCACCATGTAATTGGGCAGCTTGTCGGTTAAGAATTGACGCAGTTGCGGGATCAGATTTTTAGCTAATTTTCCTTGCAAGGGGTCATTACCATATACATCCCAAGTTTGGAAACTAGACTTCACTGGTGTTAGATCGAGCTGGGTGGTAATCGAGGGTAGTTGGAAGACCGCATCGTAGCCGCCATCAGAGTCGGAATTAGACCAACTGAGGTTCAAGGTATAGGATAATTCTTGGCTTAAATTCCATAGCTCGGCGGGATCGATCCCAGCGGATTTGGATGTAGATAATGCCTGACGCAAGTCTTGGACTGTCTCCAGCTCTGGAGCATCATCACGCAACAATTTCCAAGCTTGCATTTCCGTGCTGACTCGTCCATTGGCGATATGTGAGATCCCGAAAATTTCTGGTTGAGTGTGGACTAAGCGTTGACGAATCTCTGCTACACTCAGCGGTTCTGTTTGCCAATCTAACCAAGCGATGGGGGTAGCTTCTTGAGTACTCGGACTGGGACAGCCCTCGATTTCGAGAATAACTTCGTAGCGAAACTTAGTTAATTCATTATGATAGACACCACGCTTTGGTTGAATCCGGACGTGGCTAATTCTGGGTAAGTGCTGTTGCACAGCCAAGAAAAACTCTGGAGCGACGAGTAATTCTTCTTCTTGCATTAACCGTTGTTGGACGTGTTGCTGTAATTGGGACAGACTTAGTCGATCGGATGATTGGTGGAGCTGTACGGACAGGATATAAGTATCTAGCAGCAGTAAATTCCGCACATCCCCAATCAGCACGTGACCGCCAGCCCGAACTGATGCTACAGCCTGTTCCAACACGCGTAATAAATAGGTGACACTAGGAAAGTACTGGACAACTGAATTGATAATGACCGTATCAAAGCTCGCAGGTGGGATCCCATGAAAATCATCAGCCATGCGCTCTAGGGTAGTCACATTCTCTAACCCCGGAACTTGCTGCTTCATCTGTTCGATGTATTGCAATGCGGCTACTGAGTAGTCAGTGCCCCAATATTCATCACAATGGGGAGCGATTTGGGATAACAACAGCCCGGAGCCACAGCCAATTTCTAGTACCCGCTGGGGCCGCAGTGCTAAGATCTGTTCCACAGTGTAATCTACCCATTCCTGCATTTCGGTGGCGGGAATTGCTGCACCTGTATAGCTACTGTTCCAACCAGCAATATTGAAAGTCAAGTCTCGATCGGTTGGCAGTTGTTGATAGTTTTGTTCGTAAAGATTCTGCCAATCGGCAACATACTCAGTTTGCCATTCATCTATTTCTGGTAAACTTCGATCCCGAACATTTCGATCTGCTACCACATAAGCCACTAACCGTCGATCCTGCTCGCGATCTTCCCGCGCGATCGCTACTGCTTGTTGAACGCCTGGATATTGACCTAGCAGGGCTTCAATTTCTTCTAACTCAATCCGGAAACCGCGAATTTTGACTTGATGGTCGATGCGTCCCAGGAATTCAATATTGCCATCAGGTCGGTAACGAGCTAAGTCCCCAGTTTTATAAAGACGAGCCTGACGATCGTCACTGAAGGGATGAGGGATGAATTTTGCTGCTGTCAACTCTGGTCGATTCAGATAACCTTGCGCCAAACCCACTCCACCAATATGCAATTCCCCTGGAACACCGATCGGTAGTGGTTGTAAGTCAGAGTCCAAAATATACACTTCCACATTCTGAATTGGCCGACCAATGGGAGCTGCTTGACTACCATCTAAAGGTGCCGAGACTGTGGCACAGACGGTGCCCTCGGTTGGTCCATAAGCGTTGAAGAAACTTCGGCCTTGCGACCATTGAGCAATTAATTCCTGTGGACAAGCTTCCCCAGCGACAACGATTGCTTGTAAACAAGGCAGCGGTTGTAATGGTAAGACTGCTAATGCTGCTGGGGGTAGCGTAACATGAGTAATTTCACGCGTGTGGAGATACTTCCATAAAGCTTGACCGGGGAGGAGTGTTTCTTTGGTATCGACATAGAGAGTGGCTCCAGAAGTAATCCCCATCACGATTTCCCAGATGGAGGCATCAAAACTCAAAGAGGCAAACTGTAAGATCTTACTAGTAGCGCGAACGCCAAACAGATCGGTTTGAGCTTGAGCCAGGTTGCACAAGCCTTGATGAGGAACCATCACCCCCTTCGGTGTGCCAGTGGAGCCAGAAGTGTAGATGATATAAGCTAAATCGGCAGATGTAATTTCAACTAGCGGATGTTCTCGCTCTTGTTGCTCGATCTGTTTCCAGTCGGTATCTAAGCAAACCACAACTGCCTGATGAGTGGGTAATCCTGCCACGAGTTGCTGTTGTGTCAAAAGTACCTGCACCTGAGCATCTGAGAGCATAAAACTCAGACGCTCTGATGGATAACTGGGGTCTAGGGGCACATAAGCTCCACCCGCCTTGAGAATTCCCAAAATTCCGACGATCGTCTCAATCGATCGATCGACACAAATACCCACTAACATGCCCGGTTTTACACCTAATTCAACCAAGTAGTTAGCTAGTTGATTGGCACGAACATTCAATTCAGTGTAGGTCAGATGCCGATCGCCACACACCACGGCCATCGCATCCGGTGTTTGCTGTACTTGTGTTTCAAATAATAGATGAATACATTTATCTTGCGGATATGCGACCTTGGTGTCATTCCATTCATGGAGCAATTGATGTTGTTCCGTGACACTCAACAACGGTAATTCGGCAATAGGCTGTTCTGGATGGGCAACAATTTGGGTCAACAATGTTTGAAAATGACCAGCCATTCTAGCGATCGTGTCATCATTGAATAGATCGGTACTGTATTCCCAAACGCCGATTAGTTCATCGTTAATTTGTTCTAGAGATAGCGTTAAATCAAATTTTGCGGTTTTGTGTTTTGTCGTTAAATTACTCAAGGTTAAGCCAGCTAGCTCGATCTCAAATACTGGAGAATTTTGTAGGACAAAAGCCACTTGAAACAACGGAGAATGACTAGGATTTCGCTCTGGTTGCAATACATCTACTAGCATCTCAAAGGGTAAGTCTTGATGAGCATAGGCGGGCAAGACCATTGCTTGAACTCTGGACAACAACTCTCGGAAACTGGGATTTCCGGACAGGTCGGTGCGTAAGACTAACGTATTGACAAAAAAGCCGATTAAACCCTCTAGTTGACCGTGATGGCGATTGGCAATCCCCGAACCGATTAAAATATCTGTCTGTCCGGTATAGCGACCCAGCAACAGATCGAATGCGGCCAGTAGAGTCATAAATAGCGTAACTCCCTCCTGACGACTCAATGACTGGAGTGCCGACGTGAGATCTGCGGGGATGGTAAATTTTTGCTCTGCGCCCCGAAAGGTTTGGATGGGGGGGCGAGGTCTGTCCGTGGGAAGTTCTAAGAGGGCTGGAGCATTAGCTAGCTGTTGCTGCCAATAGTTGAGCTGTCGCTCTAGAATCTCTCCTTGCAACCATTGTCGTTGCCAAACTGCAAAATCTACATACTGAATCTCTAATTCTGCCAGTGGCGAAGGTTTACCTTGCTCAAACGCCTCATACAGCACTGCTATTTCTTTAATCAACACTCCCATCGACCAACCATCAGACACAATATGATGCATGGTTAGCAATAAGATATGCTCGGTTGCTGACGCGATAATTAAAGTTGCCCGGATCGGGGAATCAGTATCTAAGGCAAAAGGTTTCTCTGCTTCTGCTGTGGCTAACTGCTGAATTTTTGTTTCTCGCTCGCTAGTTGATAAATCTTGGAGATCGATCGAGGTCATTTGCCAAGCATTAGTCGGCTGAATCACCTGCATCGGTTGACCATTATGGCTGATAAAGTTAGTTCTTAATGCTTCATGCCGCCGAATAATTTCCTGTAGAGTTCGCTCTAAACTGACAAGATCCAGTTGCCCTGTGAGCCTGATGGGGTCAGGCATATTATAAGTACTACTATGAGGCTCTAATTCATTAATAAACCATAATCGCTGTTGGGCAAAGGACAATGGCAGTTCTCGATCTCGTGGGGCTGGCTGAATCTCGACTCGAGCAGAACTTGCTGTATCTTGTAAAAAAGCGAGGATTTCCGCTTTGCGATCTACTATTTCAGCCTTGATGGTAGGGCTGAGGCTTCCCTGCGGGGCTTGATAGCGCAACAGACCCCCGTCAACCCAAAGTTTTATGTCTTGGCGGCTTAGATCTAATAATAATTTACCAATAGATTTCATAGGATTCCTTTCTCTTCTAAATCGGTTGCTGTTGAAGTAACGGAATGATTTTGAAATGCTTGTAGTGCCAAGCTAATATTATCGATCTCTTCAGCTAGGCTAGCCAAAGTACTTGCTTCAAACAAGCTCTTTAGCGGCAACTTTACGTTCAATGCTTCACTGATTTGAGAGCTAAGTTGGGTGGCTAACAAGGAATGTCCACCCAGATCGAAGAAATTATCGCGAACACTAATTTTTTCCACCTTCAGAATTTTTTGCCAAATCTCAGCTAAAACCGCTTCAGTATGTGTGCGCGGCGGGACAAAATCTCCTGAGGACATCGACGACATGTCTGGTTGTGGTAATGCCTGTCGATCTACTTTGCCATTGGGTGTCAACGGCAATGAATCTAAGCAAATTACTGCCCCTGGCACCATATAACTTGGGATTTTCTCTTTGACGAAATCTTTGATTTCCGTACTACTAATTTCTGCTCCAGATTGTGCGATGACATAAGCCACCAACTGCTGATTCCCGGAAATGTCTTCGCGATCGATCGCCACTACTTGAGATACTTGTGGGTGCTGACTAATGACTGCTTCGATTTCCCCCAACTCAATGCGGAAGCCGCGAATTTTGACTTGATGGTCGAGCCGTCCCAAGAATTCAATATTGCCGTCATTCAAATAGCGTGCTAAATCGCCAGTTTTGTATAACCGTGCCGATTTGTCAGATGAGAAGGGATTGGGGATGAATTTCGATGCCGTCAATTCGGGACGATTCAAGTAGCCTCGGGCTAATCCATCGCCGCCGATGTGGAGTTCTCCAGTCACCCCAACTGGTACTGGTTGCAGTTGTGGGTCGAGAATGTAAACTTGCGTATTGGCGATCGGTTTGCCAATTGGTACAGTCTGCTGGAGTTGAGTCTGACCGATCTCATAGCAACAGGTGAAGGTCGTATTTTCGGTCGGGCCATAGCCATCAATCAAGCGACAATTGGGATACCGCTGTCGAAATCGCCGCACGTGGTCGACAGATAAAACATCGCCGCCAGCTAATAATTGTTGCACTGGGGATAAGGCTTCCAAGTATTCATCTACCATCAGATGAAACAGTCCCGCCGTCAGCCACAGACAGGTAATTTGGTGTTGGGACACAACGTCTACGAGCCGATCTAGATCGGGAACTTGGCTCGGAAAGATGACTAATTTACTGCCATGAAGTAGGCTGCCCCAGAGTTCTAAGGTAGAAGCATCAAAGGTAATGGGCGCGAGTTGGAGGAAAACCTGCTCGGCATTAAACTGGGCATAATTGGTATTTTGGACGAGTCTGACGACACTCCGATGCGCTACACAAACCCCCTTGGGTGCTCCAGTCGAGCCGGAGGTGTAGATGACATAAGCCAAGTTATCGGCACTGACACTACTGACCAAATTCTCTGGACTGTGAGATTCAATTACCCCGCCATCGGGATCCAAACAAACTACCTGAGCTAAATGAGAGGGCAGTGTAGGCAACAAATTCTGTTGCGTTAGCAATACTTCTATCCCCGCATCACTCACCATATAACTCAAGCGTTCTGTCGGATAACTGGGGTCTAGAGGAACATAAGCTCCACCTGCTTTGAGAATCCCTAACAATCCCACCACCATCTCTAGCGATCGTTCGACACAGATTCCCACCATTACTTCATGTTTGACACCTAAAGTTTGGAGGTGATGGGCAAGTTGATTAGCGCGGTGATTTAACTGTCGATAGGTTAATTCTTGTTGCTCGAACACTACGGCGATCGCATCGGGGGTTTTGGCTACTTGCTCCTCAAATAACTGATGGATACATTTATCTTGGGGATAATCTACCTGAGTATCGTTCCAATCTACTAACAACTGCTGACGTTCTGTTGCACTTAGTAAGGGTAATTCACTCACTGCTTGGCGAGGATTCACTGCGATTGCTGATAACAAGTTCTCAAAATGACTTGCCATTCGCTCGATAGTTGACTTATCGAACAAGTCGGTGTTGTATTCCCATTCACACTCCAATCCCAATGGGGTTTCAGCCATAGACAAGGTTAAGTCGAACTTGGCAATCGTGCTATTAGCATTTAACCCACTCAACCTCACTCCAGGTAATTCGACATCACCCATGGGCGTATTTTGTAAGGCAAACATCACCTGAAACAGAGGGGAATGGCTCATCGAGCGTTGAGGTTGCAATGCCTCAACAATCTGCTCAAAGGGAACATCTTGATGTTCGTAAGCGGTGAGGGTGGTTTCTCGCACCTGTGTGAGTAACTGCTCAAAGCTCAGATCTGCCTCTAATTGGGTTCTCAAGACTAAGGTATTTACAAAAAAGCCGATTAGTGGCTCGATTTCACTGCGGTTACGATTGGCAATGGGAGAACCAATGACCACATCCGACTGACCACTGTAACGATAGAGTAAGGTGGCAAAGGCGGCCATCAAGGTCATAAACAGCGTACTACCTGTCTGCCGCGACAATGC
>NZ_PVWO01000441.1 GCF_003003845.1 Chamaesiphon polymorphus CCALA 037
CAGCACCCAAAGGCGAAGTTCTTACCAAACTTAAATCCAGCGTTCCCCCACCAAAATCAGCCACTAACACGATCGAACCCGGACGTTGCACGGCATAACCTAAAGCCGCTGCTGTCGATTCATCTACGAATTTAACCGTGGGTAATTTTAACTCAACAGCCACATCTTTAAACCAATCTAAATACCGCTCGAACGTACCGACAGGAACTGTAAAAATTACTAAAGATGGCTCGATATTTGCGGCTAAAATTTCTTGCCAAATCTGAGTCAAAAATTCGATCGCCACCGCATGAGAATCGAATATCTTCTCCTCGATCGTCCGTGGCGGGATCTGAAAATCTGCCGCCAAATCGCGTTTGAATGCCCGAAAAAACCGTTGGGGTTGTGATAGTCCCAATCGTTGCGATCGCACCCGTTCCCCGACGATAATCTCGCGCCCTGTGGCAACATATACCAAGCTCGGAATCACGGCAATATCTCCACCTGTGGCGATCGTATCGCCCAAATTAAATACCCGCGACAAACTGGGAAACCGCAGCGTCTTCGGTGTCTGGGTATCGGGTTCTAAGATGCTGACTACGGTATTGCTAGTGCCAAAATCGATCGCGATGGCTGTCATAGATATTTTGGATTGCGGATTGGGGATTGCGGATTGCGATCGACATCAATATATGTAGGGTGTGTTACGGCGTTCGCGGAGCGTCTGCTAAAGCAGACGCCTAACGCACCATTTATTTTGTATCAATTAACTGCAAACTCAGTAAACTGTCGTTTAAACGGCGAATGAAAGCCAATAATAATATCGTGCTTAGGAATACCTTTATCTATCAATTCATTTGCGATTCCCCCCTCAGTACCGTCGTGCTGAATCCAAATTTTACCGTCCTTAATATCTAAATGCAAAACACAGCCATAAACTCTATGTTTGCGCGACCACCCGACATGAACGACTTGATATCGATCGCGCTCCAAGTCAAAAATTAATTCTGCTTCTACTTCTTCATTAGCCGCTTTGATTTGGCTGTATTCAGTCAATAAATCTCGAACTATTTGTCTGTACTCATCTATTTTTGCCATCTGACGATCTCCTCCTCTTCTGGTTCGTAGACAATTAAATTAACTCGATATTTTTCTATCAAACGGCGGGGTAGTTCTAGTGAAAAGAAACCTCGATCCACATCGATAGGTATAGCTAGATACAAAACGCGATCTGGTTCTCGTTCTTCTAGTGCTAATTGATATTTGAGAAACTGTCCCAATGCAGTACTAAACTCTGTCGTTGCAGAAACTCCGATAAAGCTTTTAATTTCAACGGCAA
Organism: Chamaesiphon polymorphus CCALA 037; assembly: GCF_003003845.1. Taxonomy (GTDB): domain Bacteria; phylum Cyanobacteriota; class Cyanobacteriia; order Cyanobacteriales; family Chamaesiphonaceae; genus Chamaesiphon; species Chamaesiphon polymorphus. The sequence continues at coordinate 1,319 of NZ_PVWO01000441.1, forward strand.
TTTTTTCACCATCTTTTTCTGCACCCATTAACTGTTCCGCAGCTAGATCGATGTACATATCAACTCCACCAAAACGCAAGAACAGAGGATCTTCGGTAATTATCCATCGTTCTTTTTCCAATGCGTGTTTCACTGCATCGTGAAAAATATCTTTAGCTGGCACGATCGATTATCTCAAACAATAAATCCATAACTATTATAACCTGACGATTTGTTAGATTTTGGATTGAAATTCGTAGGGTGTGTTACGGCGAAGCCTAACGCACCATCTAACGCACCATCATTTCGCATTTGCAGGTAAAGTACGGCTGACTTTTGCCGGAATTAAGATGCGATCGCCCTTCCTATAACCGATAAACCGTACGTAAACAGACTCACCAACTTGGATGTCATCTACATCACTTTGATGGATCTGCGGGTCGTATGGCACCATTTCCCACGGTTTCCCGATCGATTGACATTCCCAAAATTTAATGAGATTTTCCAGAGATGTTAATAAAGCGACGATATTGCGCGCGGGTAAATCTGGCTGACTTTCTACCATCTTTCGCACGCTGGGATATTGAGTTAATAAGGTTTGAATCTGCTCGAATCCACCATCGATCGCATCCGCTTGTACTTGCGCTGCTTGTGTCTTCAATTCCTCCCGCAATCGCTGACATTGTTGCGTCAGCGCGGTAATTTCTTCTTCTAATTTAGCTCTTTTAACTTCACTAGTTTGAAATTGAGATTTTACCTCTGTTAATTGAGATTGTAAGGCTGATTCAGTTGCTTGCGATCGATCTTTTAAGGTGGTAATTTCCTGAGTAAAGCGCGATTCTAATGCCACTCGATTAGCTTTCGCAATTTTAAGCGATCTCCAGTAAAAGAATCCTAATGTCGCAATACTCGTGAAACTCCCCACCAACCCACCGATTAATTCTGGCTCCATCTGGACTATCCTTGACTTTCGTTAGATTGAGATTGTTCGTTGACGAGGTAGTTATCCGCACCATCGTGATATTCGGGTAATAGTTCTCGCGATTCGACTTTACCCAAGGATGCTTCGATATCCTGGGTGGCGAGGGTGCAGGTTTCGCCGTTACCATTGATGACGGTTTCGGTGACTTTGCCGTCTTTACCGATGCGGTATTCGATTTTTTGATATTCAGCCATAGTTTTATTTTGGATTTTGGATTTTGGATTTTGGATTGATTTAATTACTCAGCAACAGCACAATATCGCTGGATTGGTTCTACATATTTAGAACATTGTTGTCTATCGACAACAATCTGACAATCAAGTTCAAATCGAGGTAATATTTTTTCAATAAAATCAGTAGTGATATAGTTCTGACTAACATTGAGTACATCTAACTCATTAATAAATGGAGAATTTAGGAGTGCCAGTAAACCTTCATCACCCAATGTTCCCATTGATAAGTCTAATTCGGTTAGCCGCCTTATCAATGGAGATGTGGCTAGTTGAGTAGCAATCTCATCTGTATAGTCACAATTTCTGAGTCCCAAATATCTTAACTTAGGAAACTTCTGTCCAGAAATAATTAACATTAGATCGTTAATCGATGAATTGCCGCCATATTCGGGCGCACCCAGCCATAGTTCCAAGTACTCTAGAGATGGAAGCTCCAATTGACTGATATCTATTAACGTTTGAGAATTCAATCCACCGGATTCGATTCTCAAAACCTTTAAATAATTATGTTGTAGTGGACTACAAAATCTCATTCCTTCAGGTCTTTTCTCGCCAGTACGACCATTTCGCCCATTATTACATCTGACGTGTATGTGTTCTAATTGTGCATAAGATAATAATATCGAGGAAATATCATCATATTGTGGTAATGAAGAAATCATACAGTCACGATCCTCTATATCTCCTAAAAATACTGCTTTTAGATTCGGCAAATAATTTTTAGCATTAGCAAGCATAGAAACTATATCAACGAACCAATCTAAAACCCCAAAGACTAGAGCTTCAATTTCATCTACTTGTTTGGATTGCAGTAATAGTTGCCATTTTAATTCAAAAGTATCAACCACGTCTTCATAATCATACCCAATCCGGATTAGGTTCAAAATCCACCACCTGTCGATCTGCAAAATTTATAGCAAGACGATGTGGAATATTGTTCAAATACTCAAAATCTTGCCAAAATTTTTGTGCTTTTTTATGTTGTAATCTTTGTTTTCTACCGTCTTCCCCACCTAATACAGCAGCATTCACAGGAGGTGGATTTTGTCCGCCTAAAATTAGATCTGATTCGCGGGGATTGGTTTCTGACATGGGTATTGACAGTGCGAGATTATTTCTATTATGCCCACGATCGATAAAACAATTCGATCGATATCGGTGGGGTGGGCGGGTTTGTTTGAGGATGATGGTGCTATGGCGGGAAAACTAGCATAAACCCGCCCCTACGGGATGATTTGGGTAGGAATCGATCGATAAAAAATCATTTTTTGTCGATACGCTGTAGGGGCGGGTTTATGCAATCGATCTTCGATAAAATCTATTAATCTCAAACAAACCCGCCCTCCTCACTAGCAAACCCTATTTAGAAAATGCTTGAACGCGATCGATACATCCCATTTTTACCGCCTCAGTCAAAATCCCCATTTCACCCAGTCGTTTAAAATAAAGTGCCGCATAATTTCGTTGAGTTTGCGTCCCATTAAATAAGTAATGTTCGATTCTCTTTTCTCCTACACTAGTCCTCACCAATCCGAGGGTATAATCGATGAGTTTATATGGCGAACTGTGAGGATCGCATTCGAGACTTTCCATCATAATATCGACAGTTTCTGGCGTACCTTCCCTACCCAGCAGCTCGAACAGCTCGAATCGATTTTTATGCCTGGTATATCGCCTAATCCCGTTTTTGGCAAGATGTTCGCGGACGAAAGGTTCCGATCGCGATTCTAATAATTCGTAAACCCGATTTTGGATTTGTAAATCTCGATCGTCTAAATATGCGAGTAATACCTGCAAACCCGCCGTGCCATAATTAATTGCTTCTTCTAACGCGGCTAGCTTGACTTGTAGGCTGTGACTATTCAATCGTTGTTTGATTCCTTCAACACCACCTAAAATCATGCTGCCTTGGGTAGCAATACCTTGATTTCCCAAGACAGCATCAAATTCATTTGGGCTATCGTGCTTTGACATATTTAGTTACCTTTTGTCGAGCTAACTTGCACCACTCCAGCGTTTCTTGCTGGTTTTATTCACCCGTCTCGAATTGGTGTTAGAATTTGCGATCGATTGAGATGCTTTATTTGTTTTAAATTGCTTCCCAATGGCAGCTTCGGGACTCGATTCTAGCCATGAATATTTCATGTCTTCAATTTCTAATTCTCGATCGTCTAAATAACGCTCGATGCGTTGGCGGAGCCTCTCAGAATGAGAATCGCATACGAATGGTTCCGATCGATCTTTTAATAATTCATAAGCGGCATCGACGATTTGAGATTCTGGATCTTCCAAGTATCCAATTACCAGATGCAAGCCAGCATCGCCATAATTTATCGCATCTTTCAATGCTAAAATTCTGACATGGATATTTTCGCTACTCAATCGGGTTTTGACACCTTCAATTCCACCTAAAATGACGCTACCATGAGCGATCGAGGTTTGATTT
>NZ_PVWO01000442.1 GCF_003003845.1 Chamaesiphon polymorphus CCALA 037
GAGTAAGTGGGCGTCGGTATAGGGGCCATAATATTTATCTTTACCTTTGCCGATTTGCCGATTGCGAGTCATCAGGATGCGCGGATAATCTTCCGACCAGGTAATCAATATATATGGGTACTTTTTATCATCCTTGAGCAGGACATTAAAATGTGGCTGATGTTGTTTGATCAGATTAGCTTCTAGAGCTAAAGCTTCGGCTTCGGTATCGGTGACGATGAATTCAATTTCGGCGACTTGTCGCACCATCATGGCGATACGTGGCGAGTGATGGTTGCCTTCGCGGAAGTAAGAGCGGACGCGGGAGCGGAGTTTTTTGGATTTGCCGATGTAGAGGATGCGATCGCTCGCATCGCGCATGAAGTAGACTCCTGGTTCGGGGGGGATTTCTTGGAGACGCCGTTCGAGATTGGAGGCGGAGGTTGTAGAGAGGTCGATGGCCGTAGAATTGAGTTGTTGCTCTTGCAGCACAGGTAGTTCCTCAGCAAAACCGATCGTGACAATACAAATATTCTTACTGAAAATCCCGAAGATTGCTAATATGTTTGTATAATAAAGATCTCACTCGTACTGAGATCGGTCGATCGATCGATAAATTCGACCCTTACCGATCGCCCTATAAACACTCAATTGTCGAAAATCATCGGTTTAACGCTACTGAATTACGTTGAAATGCGGATACGGGTAGTTCGGGGCACGATGTTAGAATACGAGGGAGTATAGAACACAGTCGCCCGCAGAAAGCATTATGGATGAAATTGCACAATATTGGCTAGTACTCAAACGTCGTTGGATGCCCGCTGCTTTGGTTTTTGCCCTTACTACAGCAGTCGCAACGGTATGGACTTTCAAGCAACAGGAAATCTTCCAAGCCAAAGGACAGGTCATCCTGAAAAAGACTAACAAGACTAGTGCTTTGTTGAGCAGTGCAACCAATGCTGCTAGTGGTGGTGCGATTGGCGAACTGGAAGGCTTAACCGGAAGTACTCCAGTTAACACTCAAGCCGAAATTCTCAAGTCTCTGACCACGATTAAAGGCGCACTGATCGAGTTACGCGATGGCAAATATGCAAATAGACCAGAGCGCAAACGGCTAGACAAGTTTATCAATAAAAATGAGAGCTTCGTCCAACAACTAAAAGTAAGTAGTATTAAAAACACAGACTTACTGGAAGTTACTTTCCAAGATCCTAGTAGAGAATTGTCTAGAGACGTAGTTGAGAAAATCATGGAGATTTACATCCGTGACGATCGTACCAACCAACGTCGCGAAGCCGAAGCAGCTCGTAAATTCGTAGCGCAGGAACTGCCAAAAATCGAAAACGAAGTCAAGCAAGCTGAAAACGATCTCCGTCTATTTAAAGAACAATATAATGTCGTCGATCTGCCAACAGAATCTGTGAAGGCAGTAGAGACGATCACTAGCCTGAATAAAGAAATCACCTCGGCTTCGGCGCAACTCGCCGCCGAAACATCTCGGTTAGAGGGGTTGAAGAATTTATTTGGTGGTAGAGACGCACAAGCGACAATTCAATCCGGACTCGTTAGCGAATCGCCAGGATTGCAAAAATCGCTCAAAGAGTTGCAAGAAGTTGAAGCTAAAATTGCCACGGAAAGAACTCGGTTTAGCGACAACGATCCGAGCATTCTCAACCTCAAAGAAAAACGTCAAGCTTTAGTCGAAATACTCCAAAAACGGTTTAAACAAAGCTTAGTCGGCGAACAACAATTCCAAGGTAAACTTGTCGAATTGCAACCCTCGGGGATCCAGGGCAATCTGATTGCTGACTATGCTAAGAGTGAAGCACAACGGACGAGTTTGCAAAAACAAATTGCGGCATTGGTATATGTCGTCGATGCGTACAAACAGCGGATGAATGCGCTGCCAAAACTAGAGCAACAACAAAACGCCCTCGGACGCAAACTCGAAACCACGCGGACTAACTACAAGACCCTCTTGAGCAAGCTGCAAGAAATCGAAATTGCCGAAAACCAAACTCTGGGTAACTCTAGAATTCTCACCCATGCCGAGCTACCACAAGAAGCTCTCTCGCCCAAAAAAGGTCAGAACATTGCAATTGGTGGTTTCTTAGGGCTATTCTTAGGTGCCGCAACTGCATTCCTGCTTGATGGTGCCGACAAACGGATCAAAACTTCGGAAGAAGCCAAGAGCTTACTACCTGGTTACCCGATCTTGGGTCAAATCCCTGTATTTGAAAAATCGCGCCAATTGCCCAAACTCAGTAAGGGTGCGGCTAGAGCACCGGGTCAGTTGGTCTTGACTGGCATGACCACTGGGATCGAAGGTGAATCCTTCCGGATGTTGCAGACCAACCTGCAATTTTTGAACGCCGATGACAGCCTCAAAGTCGTTGTCGTCTCTAGTTCTCAGTCGGGAGAAGGTAAATCGACAGTTGCCGCTAACTTAGCTCTAGCAGTTGCCGAACTGGGCAAGAGAGTACTCTTGGTGGACGCAGATATGCGCAAACCAGCCCAACATCTGATTTGGAGACAGGGTAACTACGAAGGACTCAGTAACGTTCTCAGCGGTCAATGCGATCGCAAAACAGCCACTACTGAAATCCAACCCAACCTCTTCCTCGTGACAGCTGGCGTGGTACCGCCAAATCCAGTAGTCTTAATCGATTCCGTCCAAATGAGCACCTCCATCGCTCAATGGTCGCAAGAGTACGATTTAGTCATCATCGACGCACCACCGCTGACAGTTGCCGCCGATGCGGCGATCTTGGGCACCCAAGCAGGCGGGTTGGTATTCGTCCTCCGTCCCGGCGTCGCTGATAAAGAGTCCGTCGAATACGCTCAAGAAATCCTCAACCAATCTAAACTCAAAGTGCTGGGGATGGTACTCAATGGCGTGGATCTCGACAAGCAGAGCCGTTACAACCACTACTACTACTCTGCACAGACCACTAGAGGTGATGAAGGTAGCATCGGTTCTAAATTGTTAACCGGAACGACTACCAATCGGACTCGCTCCTAGATAGCTCTCGATCGACAAATCATCTAAATTAATGGGGTGCGAGTTTACTCGCATCCCATTTGGCGTTTGGATCGAAGAAACTTTGGTTGAGGCTGTTGGGTTTCGCTTCGTTCTACCCAACCTACAGATCTGTCAAGACAACAATCCATCTTTAAAGATGGGGTTTTAGACCCTACTTTCTGATAAACCTTCACCGTTTGGGGAAAATCCAACCCACCAGGGAGAGATAATTATCAATTATCAATTATCAATTATCAATTATCAATTATGGTCGCAGCTACCGATTTAGATAATCTCACCCACGATCGAGATCGCATCATCGCTCAGTGGCGGCAAGGATTGCGCCTGGGGCAACGGACGCTAGCCGATTGGCATTCTGGCCCTTTAGCAGTCTCCGCAGTTCCAGGGGCGGGAAAGTCCCATAGTATGGCTGTAGCTGCGGCGATAACCATCGCGCGCGAAAAATTGCACCAACGGCGTCAGTTGATAATCGTCACCCTGACGCGATCGGCAGCCGCCAATATTAAAGATAAAATCAAAAATTGTCTCCATGAATTGGGATTACCACCAATTGGATACAGCGTCAATACCATTCACAGCTTGGCATTGAGCATCGCCAGCAAGCATCCCGAATTATCTAAGCTCGATTTAACAGATCGCACCTTGGTAATGCCCTCAGCCAACCATAAACTAATCGAGGATACCGTTCAAAGCTGGCTGAGTCAGAACCCCCACAGTTATCGGTGTTTACTCGAAGGAGAAGGCTTCGACGGCGAGGAAACCGAACGCCTGCGCCGTCAATCGGTATTGCGGACGGAAGTACTACCCAGCTTGGCATTCACCGCTGTCCGCGAAGCTAAAAGTTCTGGTTTGTCACCCGCCGATTTATGGGAAGTTGCCAAATTATATCCCGATCGTTATGACATTTTGAGTATCGGAGCTGGCCTCTATCAGGCTTATCAAGCACTACTGGATACTCAAGGGTATCTAGACTACGACGAGATGATTGCTGGGGCTTTGCGGGTGATGAAAGACCCCACTGCGCGCAGATTGTGGCAGCAACAAGTTTATGCTGTATTTGAAGATGAAGCACAAGACTCCAGTCCCCTTCAAGAACAGCTACTACGCCATTTAGCTGAAATTCCCGATCGCCATCCATCCGAGCCAGATGTTCGTAGCGAACATCGACTCAATCTGATTCGCGTCGGCGATCCCAATCAAGCGATTAACTCCACCTTTACCCCCGCCGATCCCAAGTATTTTCGGGAATTTTGCCATGAATGTAGTCAAATTAACGATCTGAGCTTGCCGCGACTGGAAAAAATGGAGCAAGCCGGACGTAGTACCCAGGTAATTATGGATGCTGCCAATTTTGTCCTCGATTGGGGCAATAAATTCCTCCAACCGCCAACTCAATCTTCAGAGCGAGCCAACCACGACACCGCCGAGACAGAATCAGTCTTCTGGCTACAAACGATCCGTCCCGTATCGCCTGGAGACGCCCAACCAAATCCTACAGCCCAAGATGGTGGCGTAGAATTACATACACCCAGCGATGTCTACGAATCTGTCCGATCGATCGAGCAGCGATTGACGACGTTATTTAAAGCCAATCCGACGGCAAATGCGGCCATTTTAGTCCGCGAAAATCGCCAAGCAAAGTTCATCTTTGACAGGTTGGCTGATTGGAAACGGTTGCATCCCGAAATCAAACTTTTTGAAGCAGGTGAAGGCGATCGTACTTCTAAAATTCCAGGAGAATTACTGGTCTTATTTCAATTTATCACGCGCCCGCATTCTAGCGATTACCTCAAAGCCACGCTCAAAGTTTTACTAGAACGTAAATTAATCGATGCCCAAGATCTCGATGCACTAGCCATATTTCCCGAACGCTTTCTCTATCCGAGTATCTTAGAAATACCTCAGTCGCCAGCAGTCCGCCGCGCG
>NZ_PVWO01000443.1 GCF_003003845.1 Chamaesiphon polymorphus CCALA 037
GGGGGAAACTGGGAGAGGGGGAGATTGGGAACACTAGAAAAGGACGCTTGCGTTCAAACTTTCTATTCACTATTCACTATCCACTACCCTCTACCCTCTACCCTCTACTCTCTACTCACAGCAACTTACATTAATTTATTGCCATTATCGAGTATGTTTCTTAGCTTGTCACTCATTCAGATTGTCGAGATTGTCGGCCTTGCTGCTACGACACTCTATCATCAGATTGCTAGTTATCGCGATCGACGATCGCTGTTGCCGCCTGGTAAATTGGTAACTCTGAACGATCGAGGAGTGAGGCACATTTGCCTGCGCGGTACGGGGGAAATTACGGTTGTTGTCGATGCTAGTTTGGGTGGAGTGGAGGGATATTTATTAATCGATGAATTGGCCAAAATTACCAGAGTCTGTATTTACGATCGAGCTGGATATGGTTGGAGTTCTAGTTCGTCGCAACCGCGCACCAGTCAGCAAATTATTCATGAATTGGACGAACTATTAACTATCGCCGAAATTCACCCGCCGTATATTTTAGTAGGCGATTCTTTTGGTAGTTATAATTTGCGTTTATATGCCCATCGATATCCGGATCGACTGCGAGGTCTGGTGCTGACCGATGGTTTGCATGAGGATTCGATGCTAAATCTACCATTGAGCGTCGGATTACTCAAGGCATTTTTTACACTGAGTTTTGGATTTGTGGCGATCGGTGCGGCATTGGGCATTGTCAGAGTATTAGGTGAGATCGGCGTATTTGAATTAATTAAACCCGAACTAAAAAAAATCCCCGTACTCGATCGACAATATGTCAAAAGATCGTTTTATTTTGCTCGACATTGGCTGACGATGGGTCGAGAAATGTGGAATTTAGATACTAGCGGTCGTCAATTAAAAATAGCCAATCGTCTAGGCGATCTGCCGATCGTGAGTATTAAATCGCAAACTTTTTTGCGTCCGTTATTTGGTATTAAATTATTTTCTTTACCCGCAGCAGATCGGGTTCGCGATCGAATTCATCTCGCGCTGCTCCAATTATCTACCAACACACAGCAAGTTCAGGCCGATCGTAGCAGCCATTTTGTCTGGATCGACCAGCCAGAGACGATTGTGGCGGCTGTCGCCGATTTAGTGAAGAGAGCGAGTTAAGGCATCGCAAACACCCAACTTCTAGAAGCTAGGTATCTGTTCTTACCTTAAATTAGTTACTAACGTGAGTTACTTAGTAAAACTACTCGCCACCCATAACAGGATTAGAGTTAACAACCCAGCAAAAATCTCACCGCGAAGGCCAATTTGACTTACTGGGAGATGCGCGTAATTGACTAATAAATTAGCTACCACCGTACCGAGAACTAGAGCGAGCAGCGTGCCCAGGACTGCGCGCTTAAAACGACGTTGCTTTTGATTGATATAATAAAGGCTAAATCCAGCCCCAAAAGCGAGGATTGTCGGTAACATGCTATAAGCAATACTGGGTACTAATGTCGCGCCGCCTAGTACTGTATATACACCAGAAGTTGTTAAAAGCTGCGATTGACTCGGACGCTCGAAACTGTCCCCCAACCAGCTTGGAGAATTCGGCACGGATAAAGATGTGAATTTAGGAGCTGCGACGGGCAACTTCTCTGGAAATCTAATCCCTTCTGGCACCTTAATCTTACCTTGCTGACGCAGCTTGAGACGTTCCATTAAGATCGCATCATAGGCTGCTTCGATATTATCTTGTAACTGTCGATCGCCACCTAATTGGGCAATTACACGTTGTTTTGCAGCTTGAATCTCTTCAAAGGTGGCATCTTCTGATACACCTAGCTGCTCGTAAGGATTCTGCTGACTCATTCACAACCTCCGATCGATGGTCTCCACTACTTCTTACTCTAGACTGCTTTGGAAGTATCTGCCACTTTTTCCAGCAAATATTAAGAATATTGGCGGATACAAATTAGCTACTCAAAATTTAACCATTAATTGGGAATTAATATCCGATTTTGACAATTTTGTTACTGTTTAGCTAGCTCATGGCTAGTTTAGAACTCACCTTTAACTTGCAAGCCTAAGATCGTGTTGCCTTGAGCGTCTTGGCGAATCAGCGGAAACAGCAATAAACCGCGTTTTTGGCCGAGTTCGATTTCGCCGACTAAGTAACCCAAACCCGCACCAACTAAGACATCGATAACACGGTGGCGATTGAGATCGATCCGCGAATAGCCAATTAATGCTGCGCCGCCATACCAGAGGATCGCATAGTCGGGATGATAGTGACTTTGAACCCGCGCTAATGCAAAGGCAGTCGTAGCATGACAACTCGGGAAACTATCGAGTTCGCGTTCGTTATCGGGGCGCGGCGAGCTGATGACTCCTTTAAGTCCGTAACATAATGCGGCACTCGTACCGACGGCATCGATGATTCTGAGCGTACGTTGTCCGCCATCGGCTCCATCGGTAAGTAGTGGCAGTAACGAACCGCCACCAAGATATAAAATCGTACCTGGCCCCGAGACAAAATCAGAAAAACCGCGATTGGCCGTTTGGGCTTGGACGCTCGGTGTAATGCTCATGCCACTTACAACGATCGTTGCCGCAGCCAACTTATGTTTCCAAGACATAAATACCTCTATCCGGTTGTCTGTTGCATAATACCGCCTTTTGGATCGACTCGATCGCGATCGAGTGGATTTCGAGCGTTTGGCTCGATCGAAAATTAGGGTAGGGGCAATTCATGAATTGCCCCTACCCTAATTTTCGATTGATTATGTCAGCACCGATATTTATAACGGTGGTAATGTCTGAAACCTAGATGGTGGGCAGTGCCCACCCTACTTTATGGGCTTACTTTAGTAACTAGTCCGCGTAGGCGGACTTCGCAACATCAGCAGCGATTGAAATTGCTGTCATCTAGTAGTTAAGAATTTACGCGATCGCTGCCATTTTGACATCATTGGTAGCGAGTAAATCTTGAAGCTCGTCAGCATCGACGGTTTCTTTATCGACCAACATGTTAGCTAATTTGTCTAAGACTTGCTTGTTGCCGAGCAAGACATCCTTCGCCCGACGATAAGCTTCTGCTACTAAGTGGCTGACTTCATCATCGACGATCGCGGCAGTCTCTTCGGAGAAATCCCGTTCGGAGGCGATATCGCGACCAAGGAACATATTGCCTTGTTGACGACCTAGAGCTACGGGGCCGAGTTTTTCACTCATCCCGTACCGCATCACCATTTGACGGGCAACGCGAGCCACTTGTTGGAGGTCATTAGAAGCACCTGTGGTAACTTCTTCTTCCCCAAAGATGATTTCTTCGGCAATCCGACCGCCTAAAGCGACCGCCATTTGGTTTTGTAGGTAGGAACGGCTGTATAGGCCAGATTCCATCCGATCTTCACTAGGAGTAAACCAAGTTAGACCGCCAGCATTACCGCGTGGGATGATACTGATTTTTTGAACGGGGTCGTAGTCGGGCATTAAAGCACCAACTAGTGCGTGACCAGCTTCGTGATAAGCGACGAGGGTTTTGCGCTTCTCGCTCATAACGCGGTCTTTTTTCTCTGGCCCTGCCAATACCCGATCGATCGCATCGTTGACTTCATCCATAGAGATTTCGGTCAAGCTGCGACGTGCTGCGAGAATTGCGGCTTCGTTGAGAAGGTTGGATAAGTCCGCACCTGTAAAGCCAGGAGTCCGGCGGGAAATGCGTTCGAGATCGACGTCTTTGGCGAGTGTTTTGCCACGAGCGTGAACGTTGAGGATTTCGAGACGACCAGCGTAATCGGGACGATCGACGACAACTTGGCGATCGAAACGACCTGGGCGTAATAGTGCGGAATCGAGTACGTCAGGGCGGTTGGTAGCCGCGATAATAATAATCCCAGTATTGCCCTCAAATCCGTCCATCTCGGTCAGTAATTGGTTGAGCGTTTGTTCGCGCTCGTCGTTACCGCCACCTAAGCCTGCACCACGTTGACGACCCACTGCGTCGATTTCATCGATGAAGACGATACAAGGAGCTTGCGCTTTGGCTTGCTCGAACAAGTCGCGGACGCGGGATGCACCCACACCGACGAACATTTCGACGAATTCCGAACCGGAAATACTGAAGAATGGTACGCCTGCTTCGCCTGCAACAGCACGAGCCAAGAGGGTTTTACCAGTACCTGGAGGGCCTACTAACAAGACGCCTTTAGGAATTTTCGCACCGAGAGCGGTAAACCGATCGGCATTTTTGAGGAAGTCTACGACTTCATTGAGTTCCAATTTAGCTTGGTCGATCCCAGCAACGTCAGTAAATGTGACTTGGGTTTGTGGCTCCATTTGGACGCGGGCTTTGGATTTACCAAAGTTCATCGCTTGGTTGCCAGGGCCACTTTGGGCGCGACGGAGCAAGAAGAATAGACCGACTAGCAACAATACGGGGAAGAATAAGCTACTCAGAACGCGGAACCAGACGCTTTCATCATTCTGGGGCAGAACATAAATGTTACCCTTAACGTTTTCAGTCAGAATATTGACTAGTTGATTATCGTTGGGAGGTAGGTTAACCAGTGCTTTGGTACCGTCTTTAGCAGTTACCACCGCACGCGAGCGATCGGCACTCAAGCCGACATTCTCGATATCACCCTGCTTTACCTCTTGGATAAAGGTGCTATATTTTAATGTTTTTTGGGCTGGGGCTGGCTTTTCCAAGAAGGTAGTTGCCAGAGCGATCGCCACAACTGCCAGTAAGACGTATAGTCCGGCATTTCTCCACCGCTTATTATTCACTCGAAGGTTCTCCTATATTAGTATTTGATGACTGGTAACTGTTGACACTGCTTGGTTCTACCCATTTGCCAACCTTTGTTTCCTCCAGTTATGCACAATCGACAATTTACTGTATTTTTTCTTTCTATTAACTTATGTTAACCTTTCTCTCATTTTATTGATAGGGTTTTTTGAATAAAGTTGGGAG
>NZ_PVWO01000054.1 GCF_003003845.1 Chamaesiphon polymorphus CCALA 037
AATGGGGTGATGCTCTCGACACCGTTGGGATCGCCTAATTCGCCAATCGAGCCAATTGCCGCAGTTTGCACGAGGCTAGTTTCGTTAGTTAGGGCGGTTTGTAGTAATTGTAAACCGCGCGGATCGCCTAATTCGCCTAAAGCAGCGACAATGCTAAACTGCACCAACCACTCTGGCGTGCTCTGATAGAGATTTTGCAAATCTTCAAAGGCATCTGTGAGTTTGAGCGCGCCGATTGCATCGGCGGCGGCGGCTTGGACGTCGGGTTCGGTATCGTTGACCAATCGATCGCGTAAAATAGTTAAACTTTCATTCAGATCTTGGGAGCCGATGGTTGCCAATTGGCTCACGGCGGCATATCTGACTCTGGTGTTATTATCTGTCACCAATTTTTTGATATAGCCGAAGGCGATGGCTGGTTCGATTTCTCGGAGCATATTTAATGCTTTAATGCGCTCGCCTTTATTCTCTGAGTTAACTAGTGATTCAATAGATTCGGACATATTATTAATAGGTGTTGAAAGTTAGACCCGATCTTAATTGTCGATTCTCTTTCAAAGAGGCTACGCCAACACGATCGATTATTTATTATCGTTCTTTATCTCGATTCTATCACTCCTCTGTTAGTTTATGGTGGCCTGGGGATCGATCGGTTTCAGATTTTTACAATTGCGGGCGATCGATCGATAAATCTAGTTTGGTGGTATTGTTAACTCCATTCAACTGACTGATAAAATCTTTGACTAATTTAGCAATTATCTGAGTTTCACAGCCAGAAGGTAGTTGTAAAAATAGCATCAAAATGCTTTTACTTTCGCTACTGTTAATCTGGGGATTGGGACGCACAAAAATATCGAGTTGTTCGAGTTGAATTGTTAAGCCAATGATGGTACTTTCCAACAGATCGCTACATTTTTGTCTACACTGTTCGTCTGCATCTGAAATCTCGATCGATAATACTGCATTTGTACCAATCGTGAGGTCGATCGATTCGTATAGAGATCTCCACGTATCTTTACCTGCTAAAATATTAGTAGAAATTTCCGCAGCTCTAGCAAATTCATCGCGCAAAATTTTGGCGGTGGAACGGGTAATATTGCGAGCGGTATTTTTACAAGGTTCGATCGAGGAGATAATTGGCAACAAATCCTGTGGCAATTTGACTTGATGTTGTTTGCCATGCTCTGTTAAAGCAATTGGTTGACGCCAATTGTGTTGACTCAATATCTGAAAAAAGTTATTGAGTAATGCTACTAAGGATTTATCTGCATCTCGGTAGTTAATACAGGTATAAGCACATAATAAAGACCACGAGAATCCACCTAAAAAGCCCCAGGAGTTACCATATAATCCTCGAATCTTCGCCCAGCTTCGGACAGCTTTTAAGAGCATCTGAAACCGTTCTAGGCGGAGTTGCTGCTTGACTAAATCTATGATGAGATCTGCTTCCCAGCAACCGATTATCGACTTGGTATCTTTGATTTGCGATCGAAGATCGCGAATATTGCGAGTTTCCCAGCCATCGCTGACTGCTACTTGGGTATATAGTAAATCTAGCGAAATCCCTTCGATCTCCAATCTTAATACCGGATATTTAGCATCTAAAACAACTTGAGATCGATCGCACAATCCTTGCAGACAGTCGGCTACTCTAGTTAAAAAGCTTTCGCCTGTCAGATAATCGGGAATCAAACAAACGACATCTAAATCGCTAGTTGGAGTCGCTACTCCCAGTCGCGCCGAACCCAATAAATGCAGAGATGCTGCAAATCCCAAGCATTCAGTGCAAGCTTGTTTTACTACTGCTAAAACAGTATCGCGCTGCGATTGTTGTGCATCTGTTAATACTGGTTCTATAGTAGTAATTGACTCGATTAATTCGCTATTTTCGACAACTTTAGGGAGCAATTTACCCACGCCAACTATATGTTTGACAACGCAAGGTTTGTTGCGAGTACGGCTGAGTAAAGAGACAGCATCGACAGTGAATTTAATCGGATGCCATTGTGGTAGTTTTGCCATTGCTTCGCTCCGATCTGCAAATTGTCCGACACTTAAATGTGGATTGTACCCCACACTAGTTTTGGTGCTTTGCTCGTAACATTGCGGAAACAATCGATATAAAGCTGCTTGCAGTTCGTGTAATGCACCTTCTGGTTTAACGATCGGGCGCAAATATGCGGTAGAACTTTTATGATGGGTGAAGATCTCAAAGTCGGCTAATGTCACTGTAAATGGCTCGATTTTGGCGAGAATCGGCGCGATGAGATCGACTACTTCTTCAAAATATCGATCGGGTACAAAGCCATAGAGTAAGGTAATATGCGGTACGATATTGAAAAATCCAGCATCATACTGTTGGCGAATAGTCTGAATCGGTGGAAATAGATCTTCAGGCGGAATAATTGCCAGGATACTTTCATACACTGGCGCGATCGCGGTAAGATCGATGCGATCGTGCGAACTCGGAGCCGTCGTAGCTGGAGAGATTTTAAAAACCCCACAGACGCAGAAATGATCGGAAGGATAAAGCTGTACCTCATCGCGAACGAAAGATTTACAACCGAATAAATCCATCGCTAGGGGTTGATAATTAGATTCTAAATCCGGACACCATAAGATCCGATCGAGTCGTGCGGGTTTCCCTTCTAGGCTCATTAACATCGCCAAAGAATTAGCAGTCGGATCGAAGGTATACCCATCTCGATCTGGATATAACTTTTGCCAGACATCAATAAAATTACCATAGTTAATAATTTCATCTTGCTGGTTACCCCGCGTATTAAAATCGCCAACGATAAATCGATCTCCAGCTTGTTTTTGGAGATAACCGATAACTGTTGCTAATTGTTGAGTCCGTTTTTGGAGTGCATTATCGCCGCGATCGCTAGTAAGATGAACGTTAGCCAGATGCACAGCTCGATCGTTAATATTCCAGTTACCAACTAATACTCGCTTGTGTCCGGAAAATTGATATTCTACCAAATCGAACGCCCACCGAGACATAATTAAATTGCCATACGGCTTAACATTATTACCATTAGGAGCCTCAGAGATAAAATAATCTTTTACCAAATCTGTCGCTAAGATAAAGACTAAAGATTCCGGTGTTACCTCCTGCAAAGCAATAACATCGGCATTAGTTTTAGCTAATTCGCTCAAAATAACTGGCAATCGCTTATCGGTATGAATTTTATCTGCATCGTGGAGATTAGATAAAATATTATAACTAACGATCGTCAGCGTATTATCTAGAGCTACCGATTTAACCGCACCTGTAAATACCTTCCAGCCATCGCGATCGTATGTATAAATATCTCGCGGCTGAAACTCAGCCTGATTGTTCGCAACTAAAGCAGCAAGATCCGATCGATTAGATCCAGCAACTTCAGATTTCCAGGCAATTTCAGGTAAATTATTAGTCGAAATCAAATCGATCCGATTTTCTCGATCCCAAACGATCGTTTCATTACACCGAATATAGCGAACTCGATGCCAAGGAATATCGCTATTATCATCCCACTGAGCCAGCGGCTTCTCGCGAATAGTATCGGAGATCCGCTCGTGAAATCCGGCGATAAACATATTCCGATTGAGGTTTGTATCCCAGATAATTCTGTTGTACACCTCCGTAATCGTCGCCATTTTTTGTTTTTCTATCTTTTGTTTAGACATATATTTTAATTTATAATTTATAATTGATGATTGATAACGTACAAGAGTAGGTTATCTTCTCTATCTCTTCCTCTGCGCTCTCTGCGCCTCTGCGGTTAACAAAACATCGACTTATTAAGTACTAGAAATAATTAAACATCGACAAAATAATCTACTTGATGAGCTTCTGTAATATCGGGAATTTCTAATCGATCGCGATAACGATGAATTACAGCAGTCGGAACCTGAGCTTTGCGATCGCGATTTTGTCGCAAGACTCGATCGATTGGCACCTCCAGATAGACGATCCGAATTCGCGCACCATACCCAGCAAAAAGCCGAATTAAACCCGATCGAATCGGTTTGACGATATTAGTCGCATTCCAGATAAATGGTGTCTCAGATTTAAGATATTCCTTCGCCAAATCTCGCCCTGCATTCACGATCGCACCTTGCTCGTCTGTCGGTGAAATACCCATTTCGATCCGCAATTTATCGAGCGATACGACTGGTAAATCTGGATGATTACGATCGATCCAATAATCCTTCCCCGTACCGGGTAAACCACACATCATAATTACTTCCGATCGGGTATCGTCGAAAGCGGCATAAGTCGGATCTGCATCTTCTTTATAGAAGTAAATAAATCGACTATGAGCGGACGCAAATGGATAAGATCGCTCGAAACAATTATGCTCTTGACAGAATTCTCGAAAGAACTCGATCGAATCTAATAACTTCTGTTTATCTTCACAAATACGTCCTCTTACATCCGCCTCAGCCATTAATGCCAACCAGTCGCACCGAACTAATTGACTCGCTTTAATAATCGATCGCAATGGGTTATGTTTATCCCAAAACCACAACGGCAAACTTTCATATTTAACGATCGCGACAATCGCCTCACGCATTGCAAATGGTGTCTGCAAATCTTGTAAAATCTGCCGCACCATCTTCGCGCCTAAATTGACATGTCCCTTCGCGGTAATCTGTCCATCTTCATTTACTTGCGTCGCCATTGGCTTGGCAATATCGTGAAATAATGCCGCCGCAAATAAGATCGATCGATCTGTTGTATCCATCACTTGCCAAGCAGGTAAAGAAATTAAGGCTTCGCATACCATTTGGGTATGTATCCAGACGTTTCCTTCTGCATGGTAAATCGGGTTCTGTTCGCAGTTAGCTAGAGGCTGTAAGGATGGAAACTTTGCTAGAATCTCCGTCCAATTTATTTGTAAGTTCGTCGGTGTCGGACAATCAGGAAATGTCCAATGTGTATTTTTATCGATCGCTATATTATTCATAGCTGATTTCCGATCTTAAATTGTTGTGCTTAGTCTTAAACCGCCCTCAAATGAATTTGGGGCTAATAGCTAAAGTCCATTGAAATGGACTAAATGAAAAGTAGGGTGGGCATTGCCCACCAGCCATATCTCGTGCGGTAAGATCGATATTTACGAGCTAAAATGACTTGTATATTCTTAACCCATTCCAAACATATCGACACCAATCGCCAATTGATTGGGAATAATCGGGCGATTTAACCAGTGAGTTTCCGACTGTAGAATAGTCGTCAAAAAATCCGCTCGCACGTATTTATATCGAGCAATAGTCAACTCAGGTGTCTCCACCTTGATATACAAACCTTCCATCAACGCACTTTGGTTAGTTTGTCGAACAGTTAGATCTGGATTCAAACCTTGCTCGACACAAACTTCGCGCAATCTATCGATATGTTCGGAACTGATGAAGTGGGAATGTTGCAATAAACCGACTAATTGCTTGTGAGATGTTAATTTTCCCTCTAGCAATACGGGTACCGAAGCTACCGCCAATCCTGTCAATAACTCTCGCCGCGCCGCCGTACTGAGAAATTGCCCAGAAGTTCGATCCAATAAATCGTACTCTAAGAAATAGTGCGGTAATTTGTCGTAAAATACCGTGTGTTTGGCATACAGCCATTCACCATACAAGATATATCGATCGCCCAAAACATCCCACAATGCGGCATAATGACTGTGTGCCCATTGTTTGAATAAATTAAAATGGCGTTCGCGAGGGCCACCAGTTAAATAGTGTCCGCGACTTTGCAATAATAATTGTCCGTTGGCATCGAAACTAATTGCAGCATTGGCACCATCGACTTTCTCCTCTATTACTACGTACTCATTAGCAATCGCGCTAAATGGTACGCTATCTAAATCTTCATCCCCAGGCTGTTGCCTGGAACCCGCAATATGTGGGGTTCGCGGATATTTTTGCATCAGCATTTTGTAGTTCCCCTCTCAAGGCAACAATATAAGTCGTAACTCGTAATTCGTAGTTAAGATTCTGAGTCGGGATTTGGAACTCGCCTAAAAACTGACCATGCAAATTATGGCTGAGGCTAAATATCGCCGCTGAGAAATATTAATTACTGGTTAAATGTGGAGAGGCGGAGGACTACATGACGAACTCGCTGACAAACTTGTAGATATTTTCAATTTAGTCTATGTATTATCAGATGTCAAGAGCCAGATCGATCGACATATCGTGACTTGAAGACTTTGGGTTTCACATTCGTTCGCGCTAAGCTATAGTTAGATCTTCTTATGAGCTAATCGATCGATATGTTGGAGTCAACCCCGATCGAAGGTGAAGTAATCGCTTTTAAATTTGGCAATGTCGTAATTGTTAGGCTAACGGATAACCGAGAAATCGCAGTAGCAATTAACAAAAACTTAATGAGAAAGCTATTTAAAATTTCGCTCGGAGACCGTTTTGCCATTAAAATGTTCGATTCACCAAAACTTCCTCGTGCCTACGCTCCGATAGCTCGGAGTGTAAAATTAAGATCGATCGCCAAAGTACCCCTACACAATTAATCTGTAGGGGTACCCTGAGATCTACGCTCCTAATCAGTTGCTAAATCTGAGACATAACCGTTTTAGCTGCGGCTAAAGTACGATCGATATCTTCCTCGGTATGAGCTAGCGAAGTAAAGCCAGCCTCAAACTGCGATGGTGCTAGGTAGATCCCATGCTCCAACATGCCGCGATGGAAGCGACCGAATTTAGTTACATCCGAATGTTTGGCATCTTCAAAATTGTGAACTGGCCCTTCACAGAAGAATAACCCAAACATGCCACTGATATTGCCACCACACGCCGCATGTCCGGTATCGCTGGCAATTTTTAGCAAGCCGTCAGCCAACCGTTTGGTGATTTTATCGAGATACTCATAAGCACCAGGCTTTTGGAGCAATTCCAGCGTTTTAATACCCGCCGTCATTGCCAATGGGTTACCCGATAGCGTCCCCGCTTGATACATCGGCCCCGCAGGTGCGACCATCGACATGATATCTTTGCGTCCGCCATAGGCTCCAACGGGCAAACCACCACCGATGACTTTGCCCATCGTGGTGAGATCTGGCGTCACGCCAAATCTCTGTTGTGCGCCGCCGTAAGAGATCCGGAAGCCAGTCATCACTTCGTCAAATACCAACAACGCGCCGTATTCTTGAGTAATCAACCGCAAGCCTTCAAGGAAACCAGCATCGGGCACGATAAAACCAGCATTCCCAACGACAGGCTCCAAAATCACGCCAGCAATGCTGTCAGGATTGGCTGCAAATAGAGCTTTGACTGCTTCCAAATCGTTATAAGGTGCCGTCAGAGTATCGGCAGTAGTCGATTTTGGTACGCCGGGGGAATCGGGCAAACCGAGCGTAGCCACACCAGAACCAGCTTTGACCAAGAACATGTCCGCATGTCCGTGATAACAGCCTTCAAATTTGACGATCTTATCGCGTCCGGTAAAGGCGCGCATCAGCCGTAGGACGGCCATACAAGCCTCAGTGCCGGAATTAACAAAACGCACCATTTCCACACTGGGAACGGCTTCGATCACCATCTCTGCGAGGACGTTTTCGAGGTAGCAGGGCGCGCCGAAGCTGGTTCCTTTGGCGAGTGCGTCGTGTAAAGCTGCGATTACTTCTGGGTTGGCATGTCCGCAGATCGCAGGCCCCCAACTGCCGACATAATCGATATACTGATTGCCATCTACGTCCCAGACATAGGCATCTTTGACGCGATCGAATACAATTGGTTGTCCGCCGACAGATTTAAACGCTCGCACGGGGGAGTTGACCCCACCCGGCATCAGCTTCTGAGCGGCTGCAAATATTTCTTCAGATTTTGTAGTTTTCAAATTAGATGTAGAAACCAATTTTTTCTCCCAACGGTTATAAAGCTAAATTTTAAGTATTTTCGTACTTATAGGCGATCGAGACTATAGTAATTTTAGTGGAATTGACCCCATTACCCAAGAGCTACTTCACAATCGGAGTCGATTGGGTCGGTAAAAGCGTAGATCTACCCACCCGGCCCTATGGGCACCCCTCCGAGGAGGGGATTTTCCATGCCAGCCATTGTTAAGAGAGTAATCTAACTGTGAATCTCGATCGCATTTGTCTCGATGTCAGTCGAATCGATCGAATTGGGTAGGCTAAGTACGGAAAGTGAATTATCTGGCTTGCACGCATCACTCAACCCATGGAACAGACAGAATTAGAACAAATCATCGAACAGGCTAGACTCGATCGAGTACTTAAATTATCTCTGGTTTATCATCAAATAACTAACTTGCCTGATAGCATTGGTACTCTCACTGATGTAACCTGGATAAATTTAGCAGGTAATAAAATAACTAGTTTGCCGGATAGTATCAGCAATCTCTTCAGTTTAACTAAGTTAAATCTGAACAGTATTCGATTGACTAGTTTGCCAGATGTTATTGCATCTCTCTCTAGTTTGACATGGTTGTCTTTATGCCATAACCCACTACTAAATAGTCTAACGAACAGGATTGGGAATTTAACTAACCTAGACTATCTAGCTTTGGAAAACAATCGATTAACTAGCTTGCCTGATAGTATTGGCAATCTAACTAGATTAACTCATTTAACTCTCGATAAAAATCGATTAACTAGCTTACCTGATAGTATCGGCAATCTAACTAATTTAACTCATTTAACTCTCGATAACAATCGATTAACTAGTCTGCCTGACAGTATTGGGAATCTAACTAATTTAACCGAGCTAGATCTACGTGACAATCAATTGACTAATTTACCAACTGGTATCGGCAATCTAACTAATTTAACTAGATTAAATTTAGGTGGTAATCAGCTAACTAGCTTGCCACACAATATTGGCAGACTCTCTAACTTAACAGAGTTAATTATAGGAGGTAATCAATTAGCTATCTTACCAGATGCCATCGCTAGCCTTAATAATTTAATATGGCTAGGTCTAAACCGAAATCCATTGACAGATTTATCAATTTTGCAAAAATTACGTAAATTAAAAACTGTTTCTTTTCTCAATGTTGATTTACGTCGTCGATATTGGGCTAAATTTAGTAATTGGAAACCTGAGTGGTTATTAAAGGAAAACAATGCCGAGATCCGAAGCATGTTAATCGAGCAAGTAGGCTATGAAAAAATATGTCAGGATTTAGGTACAGTTATGCTTGATACTTGGAGAGAATATATCTTACTAAGAATCAATAATCTCGATCGTGTAAAAAAAGTTTATGACGAATATGGAGAGCCGATGGGATCGGAGTCAACAGTATTACTCAAGATGACTTGTCCATCGACAGGGCATATTCATATTCTCCGCGTACCGCCAGAGATGACGAGTGCCGAAGCCGCGATTACATGGGTAAATCATGGCATTCATCCCGACAAATTTGCCGTGCAAACTTGAGATATATCTACTTAACAAACCAATTTAGCAAGGTTGACACGATCGATAGCACGATCGAGCCAGCAATTGCCGGGACGATGCCAGCAATTTGAAATCCTGGTACATACCACGAGACAAACATCAAACACAGAACATTAATTGCCAGCGACGATAGTCCCAAGGTAAGAATTGTCAAGGGAAATGTCAGAAACTTTAGAATTGGACTTACGGTACTATTAATCAAACCCAGCACTAAAGCCGCAATCATTGCCGTGACAAAATCGCGCAGCCGAAATTGTCCTGGTAAAAAATGGTCGATAATCCGTTGCGTAATCAGGAAGGCGATCGCGTTTAGAACCCAATTAATTAGTAATTTGAACATAGCTGCTAATGAGTATCCTCAAAGGATAATAGTTAAATGTTACTTAACCTTTAAATTAGAAGAATAATAACGCGTAGGTGAATTGCCGATCGTGTTACCAACTTGCATAGTATTAATATAATTATTTAATTGAACTGTTGTGACTGGTGGCAGAGTCTTGAGACTAGCTTGGAATTCTAACTCTGATTTTTGAAATACACCCTGCCGTTGGATCGAACTGAGTTTATTCCACTGAATCTTAGGATCGGTTGTGAGTTTTGCCAATCGATCGCGTCTGAGCTTACTTATTTGTTTAATTTCGGGAATATAAGTTTCGAGATTTTGTCCCCAATGAACTCGCATTTGTTCTCTAAAATAATCGCCGCGTCGAATCCATTGACCAGTTTTAAATGTCAGCCAATTTGTAGGTAATCTAGATAGTTCCTGTTTGGTACCTACGGGAATTTTAGCGTATTCAGCAGTAAGTTTGGACGCGATCGCATTTTTGAGCTTGGTGTCAGCGGTAGCGACAGACTTGCCCATGACTTCATTAATCATAAAGCACAGCACATCTGCACTCATGTCGCTAGTCATGCGAGTTAATGGTGGTTTGCCCGGAGCGAGCCAACTTTGGGGTAAAGCATCATAAAAAGATACCAGCCACAGTGCATCTCTGTCTCCGTCGAGTGCCTGTTGGCGGAGATTTGCGACTAATTTAGTTTGTAGTTGAGTGCGTTCGGCAGGAGTACCTTTAGCGATTTGGGGTTCGAGCGCGATGGTTTGAAAGACAGTATTCCGCATTCCCAAATTAGTCATCCAGTCTTGACTCAGCCGTTGAGCGATTTTTTGCTGCTGGTTGGGGGTAAATTTGACCGCTAATAACTGTCCGTAGACATTGGTGAAGTTTTTGAGAGTCGCTGGTGTGAGGGGAGGTACGACGACTAGGGGTGGGTTATTGGGAGTTGCGGCAGGCTGAGGAGTAGTGGCTGGTAAGGTAGTAGGAGTTACGGTAGTAGTGGGAGTAACTTTGGTTGCTGGTGGAACGACTTTAGTTGGTAGCGGCGTTTTGGTAGGAGTAGAGGTAGAGGGTGGCGTAACTGTAATTGCAGGTGCGACTATCCCTGCCACACCCAGCGCGCATAATATGGCAATAACTCCAGAATTAATGCTGGTTGGTTTCATGGTATCTGCATCCCGCTCTATTAATATTAGATGACTATCTCTAGTTCATCGATCGATTATACTCTGTGACGATCGCCTTACATCTATAGTCAAGACACAACGATTGAAGTCGTCGCACATGAAGCATAGTCCGCGTAGGCTGACTAAGATTTCAAGTATCCTTTACTACTTGCTTATATCGAACGTTATCGTCTTCAAGCTATAGTCTGAGACGCAGATATTAGCTAATTGTTGCGATCCAATTACATATTTAATTTATACCAATGCTCTAAATTAATGCTACAGATATTTACCCCTCTCAACCTCCCCCTAGTTATCAATTATCAATTATCAATTAATTTAACGTCCTAATACCTGTCCGACTGCTTCTGGTTGAGAAATCGATTTTACCGCGATCGCGGCTACCATTGGGGCTTCTAAATTTACCGCTCGCACGATCGAATATGGTAAGTTAGTCGCCTGAAGTTTGTTAACTAAATCCTCGGCATTCGTCGTGGTATCGATGACGACTAATTGGGGCATAATGCTACCACCATAAGCCGCGATCGATTCGATTTCTAGCGAGAATAAACCAGGTGTAAAGCGTGGGTTTAATGCTCGATCGTATTCAAATTTACTCAGCATTAATTGGAAAGAACAAATCTGAGTGGTATCGAGCGGCGCATTCGGGACTGTCTTGGCTCGAAAGATCGGCACTAAGTCTTTAAATGGTACTTGAATCGTCATCCATTCATTCGCGATCGTATCGAAAGAATGAGCGTAACCCACCCCATCCCATTTCTCTTCAGTCCGCACGAAGATCTTATATCTTTGGCCGTCACCTTTGACTCGTAATTCGATGCCTTGATAGTTACTTAAATTGAGGCTCGGATCTAGATTTCGCGTCCGCACCGATGCAAAGCCACCAGAATTATCGGTTGAAACATTGCCGCTAAACACCGCAACACCAGCCCGCAAGCGAATTCCACTCTCGCTGACACCACCCATCACCACATCATCCACAGCTCCCCAGGTCGCTTGCAGATCGATCGTCGGGTGCGTAAAATCAAACAGTTCTAAGCGATTATTGGTGGGTAAATAAGTCTTCACCGCCGCAGTCAAATTGTCTAAAGCTGCTGTAGATAAAGTTTGTCCTGCATCTGGACACACAATCATCGATCGCACCCCTTGCATGACTCGATCGGTGAAGCTATTATTGCTATGTGATGTATTATTATCGGGGTCGGCCCGTACAAACTCCACACCCGCAGGTACGCTGAATGGTGCCAAGTTCAGATCGGCAATGGCTGCTCTGACTTTGTATCCGCTTTTAACTAATTGCTGAACCACTACTTGGCCGATATCTGTCATCGCACCCACCACCAAGATCGTCCCCACAGCTCTCCCTCCATCAGTGGTAGATTTACGATTCGCTCCGCCTGTCAACCAGCGTTGTAGATCGCTGACGACCGGAATTGCGTCAAAATAGCTAACGGTATTTAAAAACCTGCCTGCATCCCATTTAGCCATAATTTAGTTAGGATTGGGTAATGGTTATATACACTCATCTCTAGTAGTCTTTGCGTGACTACTGCATTTATTATAACGAGTTTATCTCTGCCCATTATCTCGATCGAGATCGACCCGCAACCGATTTAATATCCCCTGCATCCTGAAACTTGGCTATGATTCTTGCAGACAAAATCTCGATTTACTTAGAAGACATCGAACATCCGATCGGTAGAACGGTTAATTTAGCGATCGCGGGTTTAGTAGTCGTTTCTACAGGTATTTTCATTGCAGAAACCTATCCAATCTCATCAGAGCTACGCTCGATTTTCTCAAGAATAGATCTAATTATTCTCTATATTTTCGCTGTCGAGTATCTACTACGCTTAATTGCAGCACCAGATAAATTAAAATACTTATTTAGCTTTTATTCACTCATCGATCTGATTGCAATTCTACCAATGCTAACAGGCATCACCGATGTCAGTTTCATTCGGATTTTGCGCTGGTTTCGGATTTTACGGCTGCTGCGGTTTATCGAAGGTAAAACTCTCTTAGGCAATCTCGATCGCGAGGATAGTTCGATCGTCACTCGAATCTTATTTACAATCTTCTCGATTATCTTTATCTATTCAGGCTTAATTTATCAAGTCGAGCATCCCATCAATCCCAAATTCGCTACTTTTTTCGATGCCGTTTATTTTGCCGTCGCCACTATGACAACAGTCGGATTCGGCGATATTACACCTATTTCTGATGCTGGCAAATTTATGACAGTATTAATGATTTTGTCGGGTATTGCTCTGATTCCTTGGCAACTAGGAGATCTGATCAAACAAGTTGCTAAAAGCGCGAACAAGGTAAATGCCGTTTGCCATAAGTGTCAATTATCCAGCCACGATCTCGATGCTAGTTTTTGCAAACGCTGTGGTACAAAATTGAGTTGAAAAGTAGCTTTACGTCTATAAAAATCTCTCTTATACATAGAAATGACCAACCTAGACTCTTGTGACTTTAACTCTGCTTTTTGCACCAGAGCTTTGCTTGACTATTATCTCTAAATCTCGATCGAGTGCATTAAGATAGTTAAATAATTGCTCGATCGAGTAGTCTATAAATCGACCTCTTAATAAATCTGAAAATTTTGAAATCTCCATACCTAGAGCATTGGCTGCACGCTCTTTCTCCCAACCATTTTCCTTAATAGCTGCACTAATTTGTCTGACTAGTTCGGCTTTGAGTAACATCTGCTCTGGGTTGTCAAAGCCCAAGTCTGCAAAAACGTTGCCACTGCTGTGAGTAACTTGTCCGTCTAAATCTCGATTATTTTTGTCGATCGGCATATTGTTCTTGGTGATATTGCTCGGCAAGCTTGAGACGCTTTTCAATTAAGTCTATAACTTGTTTTGGAGTGGCAATTCCACTCTTAGATTTTTTCTGGAAGACGTGAAGTACATAAACGGCAAATTCTAGCTTTACAGTGTAAACGGCTCTGTAAGTGTCTCCTTGAAAATCATCAACTATTTCTAGCACTCCTGCCCCTTTGAAACCCTTGAGTGGTTTGGCATCTTCATGTTTTTCACCTACTTGTGCCAAATATAAGGCGTAACCCATCATGCTCTGTACATCTGAGGGGATTTCTAGCAAGTCTTTGTATGAACTCCCCATCCATTCTAACTGTTTCATATTAATCGATCGTCTTAAATGTCAGTTATAAGCCTATAACAACTCCAGTGGCTCGGATAGAAGACGATTCAACTCTTGACAAGAATACAGTATTATGATTTTAATCGAAAAGCTGAAGAAAAAGTAGTCAAAAATTTGACTACTATAGTAGTCTCCAGGACAATCGCCATCTCTTAAAACGTTTCTGGCTATACTTTATTAGCACAAGCAAAATAGAGGAGAGAATATCCCCTCGATTTTACCCGTACAGTTATCTCTAAATACTCAAGCGTTGGTAAATCTCATCTAGATGTTTGAGATGCTGATTAGGGTCGAAACAATGGGCAATCTCGGCTGGTGTCAGATGTGCGGTGACGCGAGGATCGCTAGAGACAACCTTGCGGAAGTCGCCATCGGGGGTATTCCAGACGGACATCGCATTGGATTGAACGATCGCGTATGCTTCTTCCCGATTCAATCCTTTACCGACAAGAGCCAGTAATACTGACTGACTGAAGACAACCCCACCGTAACAGTTAAGGTTCCGCGCCATGTTTTCGGGGTAAATCAGCAGATTTTTGATGAGGTTGGTGGTTTCGACCAACATGAAGTGCGTGATGATGCAAGAATCGGGCATACAGACGCGTTCGACCGAGCTATGAGAAATGTCTCGTTCGTGCCAAAGAGCCACGTTTTCCAGAGCGGCGATCGCGTTTCCACGCAAGATTCGTGCCATGCCAGTCAGGCGTTCGGAACGAATCGGGTTGCGCTTGTGCGGCATCGCGGAGGAGCCTTTTTGACCTTTAGAGAAGAATTCTTCGACTTCCAAAACGTCGGTGCGTTGCAGGTTGCGGATTTCAACGGCAAACCGTTCGATGCTAGCACCGATGAGGGCTAAGACTTGAGCGAATTCAGCGTGAATATCGCGAGAAATTACTTGTGTAGAAGCTGTATCTGGTGTCAATCCTAACTTCTGACACGCGATCGCTTCGGCGCGCGGTTCGATATTGGCATAGGTACCAACAGCACCAGAAATCTTGCCGACAGCAATCGTCTGGCGAACTCGTACCAATCGATCGCGATTCCGCAGCATTTCGGCCAACCAGCCAGCTAATTTGAAGCCAAAGGTAATTGGTTCGGCATGAATCCCGTGGGAACGACCGATCGTGACTGTGTTGCGATGTTTTTGGGCTTGATAGCGAATTGCTTGAATCGTATCTTCCAATCGAGTCAGGAGAATATCGGTACTGGCTACCATTTGCAGTGCGAGAGCGGTATCGAGCACATCCGAGCTAGTCATCCCCAGATGGATATATCGTCCCGCCGCGCCAACATGTTCGTTGACGTTGGTGAGAAATGCAATCACATCATGACGGACTTCAGCTTCGATTTCTAAGATGCGCTCGACATCAAATTTGGCTTTAGCCTTAATTTCATCAACAGCATCCTGCGGAATATGTCCTAGTTCGGCTTGGGCTTCACAGACGGCAATTTCGACTTGCAGCCAGGTTTGAAATTTATAAGCATCTGTCCAAATTTCACCCATTTCGGGCAGAGTATAGCGTTCGATCACTTGTCCGTCACTTGAATTCAACTCACTTAGTATAACGTTCGCTGGATCGCGTTCGATCGGAATTGGATTTGCAGCTAGGTTAGAAACTTATAGGCATCTGTCCAAACTATCCCTCTTCTGTCACTCTCCGAGAGGTAAAATAAAATGCGATCGCTACATCCCTTATTTCAAAGAACTTTGAAGCTTTATTTTGCGATCGATAGCTCGAAAGTTAGCATTTTCTCGAAAATGTTATGCAGCAAGGGTTTGAAATTATACTCTAGGGAGAGTGACAGAAGAGGGCTATAGCGATCCTATTTGATTTATGAGAATTGAGATAGGTATTTTGAACCACAGAGACGCAGAGGGCGCAGAGAAGAAACAAAGATACTCTCTCAACTCAATTAGGACTACTATATCTATCGATCGATTATTTTAGGCCAAGACTTCTTTGCCGATGGCTTGGTACTTAGACCAGCCAAATTGGGCGCGGGGGTCGCCATAATCTTTGATTACTACTCCCCGACTGGACGATCGCTCGAAGGCGACTAGGAGGGGAATATCGGTTTTAAAGAGGGGTAATTTCGCTTCTTCGAGGATGGCTCTGGCTTCGCGTCCGGTTTTGGTACGCGAATCTACTTGAGTGAGTAAGATTTTGTATTTCGCGCCCCACTCTTCTAGAAGTTCGGTGGTTTTAATCGTGGTATCGATATCGAGATGGTTGGGAGTTGTAGGGACGATCAGGAGATCGCTACTAGCAACCAAATCTTTGAGTTCGTCTTGTTCTGGGCGAGCTTGGGTATCGGTAATAATGTGGGTATATTTACCAATAATCGCCGTGGCACCAGCTTGAGAAGCGACGGTAAATGGTAGTTTATCTTCGCGCGACCAAACTAGTGCCGAGCGGTTGCGATCGGCATCGATGAGCAATGTCGGTGCGTTTTCCTGAAGGTAAGCCGCCAAGTGAATGGATGTGGTTGTCTTGCCGACACCACCCTTGAGCGCAGTAATGGTAATAATCATCGGCTAGCTAGGTAGATACTCCAGATTTCTAGCATTACTTTAAAAGGTTATGCGTACCTACAACAAACCCCTTAATATAAATTAGGGGTTTGGGTGAAAATATTCACAATTAGGCAAAAAATACGGAGAGGAGAGGATTCGAACCTCCGTTAGGTGTAACCCTAAAACTGATTTCGAGTCAGCCACCATCAACCACTCGGACACCTCTCCAGGCAATCTTTACCATTATACACGATTTAGCCATCGGTGTATACTCATGTGAGTGTTGCCATTAACTTGGCGATCGCCAGACGTCAATTTGACTAATCTCTTGGCTCTTAGGAGTTTTTCATGCGTTTGAGTTCTTCTTGCAATGCTTCTACTTGCTTGCGCATCTGACTGATGTTGTCGGGCGATTCTGAGGATGAAGCTGGAGCTTCGTTATCGGCGACGATCTCGATCCGGCGCGGTTCGTTAGTTTTTTTAGCGCGTTCGGTGGTGTCTTGAGCTTGATTTAAATTCTGCTGTTGGGCGGATTGAATCATCTCATCGACCAATTTGCGGGCTTCTTCGGTGGTAATTTCACCTTTGGCAACCATTTCATCGGTGAGTTTTTGGGCTTGGACGC
This sequence comes from Chamaesiphon polymorphus CCALA 037, assembly GCF_003003845.1. Taxonomy (GTDB): domain Bacteria; phylum Cyanobacteriota; class Cyanobacteriia; order Cyanobacteriales; family Chamaesiphonaceae; genus Chamaesiphon; species Chamaesiphon polymorphus. The sequence goes on from NZ_PVWO01000054.1 coordinate 17,262, forward strand.
CGATCGAGGACAGCTTCTCGCCAGCTTGTTCTCCAGCCGTGGTCGCTAACCCAACTCCAAGGTAAAATGCTTTTTGAACGATATCGCCTAGTCCAGCCATAATTAAATTTTGAGTTATTAGTGAGAACGTTTCGAGCTATCTATACTTCTAAGATAACCGCTCGGATCGATCGACGGCTAGGGGTTGGGTGGTACGGTTTGCCGATATTGTAGTGTCGGACGGCAATTCCCGTTGTAGGCAAAATACTGTTTTGACCCGGATACCACGCCTGTTATAAGCATCCCGTGTTGCTGCTACCTTCCAGTCCTGACAAGGTTTGGGCGTTACGACCGCGTGGGGCCAGATCTCCTATATCATATCACAGAATTGGAATGTTTTAAAAGTATTTTTGCTAGTTCGTCGCCTTGGTGGAAAAATGCAGCGCGATCTCAATAACCCGCTGCGCTTGGACAAAGAATAGTAAATATATATTGGATCGAGATGTGAGTAGATCGAGTCGATCGATAGCTCTACAGATTGGTAATTTGTCTACCATATAATCGTCGATCGCAACTTTACATTTGCCCGTAATATTTGATACACTATACGAGCAATCGATTAGTCTAAAATTAAGAAATTAAATACGTTGATGCATAATCAAAAAAAATATGATTAGCTTATTTATTCTGCGAGCGATTCAGGGAAAGACTAAAGGATAAACCGAACTAATGGAACATTTGCCAGATTTAGAGCAGTTTGAACGAGGAGTGCAAATGTCCGGTTTTGAGACAGGCGATCGGCAGAGCGTACCACCATTTACTTGTTACTTAATCGGTCGCGATTCGTTTTTAATTCCTTGCGGAGAAGTCTTACTAGCGCGTAATTGTCAGATTTTAGGGATTATTTCTACCGGAGAATCGATCGTCAGTTGGGCAAACAATTACAACATTCCTTGGATCGAGCCTACTGACGATCTCTACAAATTTTTAAGTCAGGAGCCATGCGACTATCTATTTAGTATATCAAATTCAATAATTTTAACTCAGGAAATTATCGATCTGCCCAAACGTGGTGCGATTAATTGTCACGATGCCTTGTTGCCTAAATATCGTGGACTCAATGCTCCAGCTTGGGCAATTTTTTATCGCGAACCAATTCATGGCGTGACTTGGCATCGAGTCACGACGCAGATCGATGGTGGCGATATTCTCAAGCAAGGTAGTTTTCAACTCGATGATGATGAAACTACTTTGAGTTTGAGTGTTAGGTGTTATGAAGAAATTCTCAAGCTATTCGAGACATTGGTAGATGAATTAGCTACAGATAAAGTCACGATCGCGAAACAAGATTTAGCACGACGCAGTTATTTCGGACGCACGCACAAACCAACACCTGGTTGTATTTTATCTTGGTCTTGGAGTGCGGAACAGATCGAGGCAATGGTAAGGTCGCTCACTTTTGGGGATTATGAAAACTCGATCGGGTTGCCTAAATTAGCAATCGGTAACGAACTAATTATCGTCACTGAAGTTGCCATTCTTGATGTACGATCTCAATCGCCAGCAGGATCGATCGTCGAAATCGGTTGTAGTCGCTTGACGATCGCCACGGCTAGTAACGATCTGCTATTACTGGCGGTTTAAAATATCGATGGCAAATCATTATCTATGACCGATTTTATCGATCGGTTTCAGCT